>JBARVK010000043.1:0-14997 GCA_049646225.1 Nodosilinea sp. | reverse complement strand
CCTCAGCCCCGCTCATTTGTTCAATCGTGAACCGCTACTGGAAAAATTGCAGCAGGCGATCGCGGCCAGCGACACCTCGATCTTGAACTCCGACTGGAAGGACTGGAACCTGGGGTCGTAGGGGTTTGGATGAGAGAATAGGGTGATGGGGGCAGATCCTTCCGTGTCTGTTTGGTGCAGGTGTTTGACGGTTCAATGGGTTGGGCTGCTTTGCTGTTTAGCCAGCGTTATACTCATAGCTAGCGACGGGCCGGGTTTGGCGGGCTTCGGGGATGCTGGTAACCCCTAGCCCGAAGCTGTTATGCCACAGGTAGCCCTCACCCAAATCAGTGTAATAACGCCAGGTCTAGCAACGGTCAACTTCTGATTCTATGACTGCCATCACGCCACAATCTCGTTCGTTTGCTCCAGCCGATCAGCCTCAGCCCTATCAGAACCAGGCCGACCTGACGGTGGATGTCGCTATTGTGGGTGGGGGTATTGTGGGGTTGACTTTGGCGGCGGCCCTGGCCCCCAGCGGCCTGCGCGTTGCCGTCATTGAGGCGCAAACGGCGGCGGCAGCTGCCGGGAGGCAGCGGGCTTATGCCTTCTCGCTGACTTCAGCGGATATTTTCAAAGGACTGGGACTGTGGCCGCAGATTGGGCCGCAGATTTGCCACTTTGATCAGGTGCAGCTTTCCGACGGCGACTACCCCAGGGTCGTGCAGTTTTTGCCAGCAGATTTGAACACCGATGCGGTCTACTACGGAGCCGAGCACGGGGTGCTGATGGCGGCGCTGCAAGGGGCGATCGCAGCTTCCCCCACCATTCACCACCTCTGCTGTGCCCAACTGGGCGAAATTCACGCGCGGGGCGAGGGGGTGGTCGCTGAAGTAAGTACACCCGAGGGAATGGTCAGGGTGCGATCGCCGCTGATGGTGGCCGCCGATGGCAAAGGGTCACGCCTGCGGCAGGAGGCGGGTATCGGCAGCGTCGGCTGGCGCTACCGCCAGTCTTGCGTAACCACGGTGCTAGAGCCAGAGCATTCCCACCAAAACACAGCCTACGAGCGGTTTTGGCCCAGCGGCCCCTTTGCCATTTTGCCCCTGCCCGGCGATCGCTGCCAGATCGTGTGGACGGCCCCCCACGCCGAAGCCGAGGCGATTTTGTCTATGCCCGAGGCCGAGTTTATGGCGGCCCTAGAGCAGCGCTACGGCACTCAGATGGGGCGGCTGAAGCGGCTGACCGCCCCGGCCCTGTTTCCGGTACAGCTGATGCAGTGCGATCGCTACATTCAGCCCCGCCTTGCTCTGGTGGGCGACGCGGCCCACAGCTGCCACCCGGTCGGTGGTCAGGGGCTCAACATGGGCATTCGCGATGCAGCGGCCCTGGCGGAGGTGCTGACCGCTGCTCACCAGCGGGGGAAAGATTTGGGCAGCGTGGCCGTGCTGCGACGCTACGAGCGCTGGCGGCGGACAGAAAACTGGGTGATTCTCTCCTTTACCGACCTGCTCACCCGCACCTTCTCAAATCGGATTTGGCCGATTGTCGTTCTGCGGCGAGCGGGGCTGTGGGCACTGGGCTCGGTGCCGCCCCTCAAGCGGCTGGCTCTGCGGCTGATGACGGGTCGCCTGGGGCGGGTGCCCAAGCTGGCGCGTCTGGGCCAGCTTGGGCATTAGGGTCGGGCATACCCCCCGGAACGGCGGCAACTGAAAGGATGTGGTTTGTGTGCAGCGCAAACGTCACAGACTGGATATTTCAGCCCAAGCTTTTTACCAGCTGTGCCTCAATGACACTAAGGCGTCACCGATGACCAATAAAGCGTCACTGTACATCAAAGCGGGTGGGGGGAATCGAACCACTATCATGAGCTTGGAAGGCTAAATACAGTCCTTTATTTTCAAGGCTTTTGGTCTTAGTTAATTGCACTCGGATTGCGGCAACCCAGCAGCAAAAACTTTAAGATAGGTAAAGTTTCTATCTTTCGCTGGGGGCTTAACCCGTTGGTGCAACTTGTTCATCGTCCAACCGGGGGCGGGGCTGAAAATTCCTTACCGGGCTCCATCGTGCTAAACACTCGCGATCTCGCCAAGGTCTACGGGCGACGTAAACAGCGGTTTGAAGCGGTCAGACAGGTTTCTTTAACCCTTCACCAGGGTGAGGTGCTGGCCTTTTTAGGCCCCAACGGGGCCGGCAAAACCACAACCATCAAGATGATTGCGGGCCTGGTGCGCCCCACCCAGGGGCAGGTGACCGTGGCCGGAGCAGACCCCCACCGTCAGCCCCAAGCCCTGCGCCACATCGGGGCCGTGCTAGAGGGTAACCGCAATTTGTACTGGCGTCTGACGCCGGAAGAGAATTTGGAATACTTTGGCGTGCTGCGGCAGGTGCCCCGCAAGGTAGCCCATCGCCGGGGGCTGGAACTGCTGGCCCGCTTTGGGCTGGAGGAAAAGCGCCGTACCCCGGTGCAAAAGCTCTCGCGCGGCATGCAGCAAAAGGTGGCGATCGCCGTCGCCCTAATTCACAACCCCAAACTGTTGCTGCTCGACGAACCCACCCTGGGGCTAGACGTAGAGGCCAGCGAAATGGTCAAAGCCCTGGTGCGCCAGATTGCCCAGGAAGGCAGAGCTGTGCTGTTGACCACCCACCAGCTCGACGTGGCCGAAGAACTCTCCGACCGGGTGGCGATCATTCGCCGGGGCCGGATCATTGCCGAGCAGTCGACCGAAGCCCTACTGCGGGAGTTCTCTAGCTCCACCTATCACCTGGAGGTGGAGGTCGATCTGTCTGCCCAGCAGATCCACACCGTGACCCAGTTGGGGGCGACGGTGCAGGGCAGGCAAATTACCTACGCGGGCACCCCTGAAAACCTCTACGGGCTGCTGGGGGCGCTAAGCCCGGTGCCGCTGGTTTCGGTGCAGCGCGATCGCGCCGACCTGACCCAGGTATTTCTCAAACTGGTCAACGACCAGCCTGATACTTCTCTATGATCGATTTGCTGCACGCCGAACTCAAGCGCACCTGGATTCAGTTCATTCGCTACCCCACGGAGGTGATCTCGGGGATTGTCATCATCATGGCGGTCTTCTACGGGCTGTTTGCCAGTGCCCAATACATGGCCGGGCCGGAGTTCGCCTTCGGCGATCGCCTCGATGCCGTAGTGCTTGGTTACGCCCTGTGGACCCTGATCATTTCGGTCAACAACGACATCGCCATCAACCTGCAAATCGAAGCCGAAACCGGCACCCTGGAGCAAGTCTTCCTCTCCCCCTATGGAGCACCGCGGGTGTTTTTGGCCCGCGCCTTTGCCAGCCTGGCTCTGCGGTTGGTGATTCTAGTGGTCGTATTGCTGCTGCTGATGGGGATCTCCGGCAGTCGGCTTGCTTTTCCGCCCATGCTGCTGCTGCCGTTGGTTTCGCTGCTGCTGGCCGGTTACGGTCTGGCCTTTTTAATGGGGGCAGCGGCGCTGGTGTTCAAGCGGGTGCAGCAAATTTTAGGAATTTTTCAGTTTCTGCTGTTGTTTCTGCTGGCCGCCCCCCTAGAGGAAGCCACTGGTCTAATGCAGTACTTGCGGTTTCTGCTGCCCATGCTGCCCAGCACCGGCCTGCTGCGCGACCTGATGGCCCGAGGCCTGGGGCTAGACTGGTTTACCTACGCTCTGGCTCTGCTCAACGGGGTGATCTATTTTGCCCTGGGGCTGCTGGTGTTTCGCTGGGCCGAAGCCACCGCCAAGCAGCGGGGTTCTCTGAGCGGCTACTAGACCCGTAATCCCAATCCATTCCCTGTACCCCTGGGGCATTGCACTGCAATGCCCCTACAAAGCGGGGTTATGGAGTGACCGGGCCAATGGGGCCGTTGTAAAAGACTTTAAAATCTTGATAGCTGCGGCTTATACGAAATCCGATTTGATCAGCCCCGATTCATAATCAGGAACCTCGCAGGGGCGTAGCATGCTACGCCCCTACACACCAGGGGCATGCAGTTAGGATTCGGTATTAAAAGTAATTCCTGCTGTGCAAAAAAATCTCCGGGGTCTTAAGGAACCCGGAGATCTCGCTACAGAAGGAGTTTTCTACCGCTCCGTCAATTTAGTCAGCAGTGTATTCGATCGCTCCACGTAGGCCTTCATCCCGTTGGCATCGAAGCCCTTTTGGGCCATCAGCGCCGTGTCGTAGACCTGATTGCAGATCATCGTTGCCATATCGCCCGCCGGAGAACTGCCGCCGTCGGCCCCGATAATCGTGCTCTGGCTCAGCCCCAGCAGGTTTTGAATCAGCGGGTGGGCGGTATTCACCATCAGCACGTGGTCGTCGGGGAACGTCATCTCCTGCTGCTGAATCATCGCCATAGTTTCCTGCATGCGGCGGGCCTCTTCAGGCAGCAGCACCATCGCCGGGGGCGCACCTTCGCCCTTGAGCGCCTGGGGTTTGACATTCACTCGGGGGCGATTGATCGCCTGTTCAAACATCTCTTTGATCTGGTCATCGCGGGTTTTGTTGGTAGCCGGGTCAACAATTTCGCTCTGCTTTTCTTTGTCAAGCAGGGTGTCGTCGAGGTCGGCATCGACGCGAACAAACTTGACGTCGGAGTAGTCGCGCTCCAGGGTCGGAATAAAGTGGGTGTCAATGAATGAATCCATGAACAGCACTTCTAAACCCTGGTTTTTGAATAGCTCAATGTAGGTGGCTTGAGAGATTTCGTCGGTGGCGTAGAAAACGCGATTTTCGTGGGTATCTTTGTGGCGCTCCAGGTAGTCTTTCAGGGTGGTGTAGTAGTTGCCTTTGGCGTCAGTGGCAGGTTTGGCCGCGTCAGATACCTCAGACCAGGCGTCGTCATTGTCGGTTTGCACTTCGACTTTGGGCGCGTCCTCCGCGTCACCGAGCTTAGCCGTGGTGCGGAAGATCAAAATGTCTTCGACCTGGCTTTTGAACTTGTCGTCGTTAAGGGAGCCAAACTTGACAAAGTTGCCCAGGTCTTGCCAGCTGGCGATGTACTTGGGCAGGTCGTCACGATACAGGGCCTTGAGGCTGTCGCCTACCTTTTTGGCGATGTAGTCGGCGATGCGGCGCACGGTGCGATCGCCCTGCAAAAAGCTCCGGCTCACATTCAGCGGAATGTCGGTGCTGTCGATCACGCCCCGCAGGGGCAGCAAGAACCGAGGTACCACCTCTTCGCAGTTGTCGGTGACAAACACCTGGTTGCTGTAGAGCTTAATGCTGCTCTTGGTGATGTCGATGTCAGGCTTGAGCTTGGGGAAGTAGAGAATGCCGTTGACCACAAAGGGGTAATCGGTGTTGAGGTGAATCCACAGCAGCGGGTCTTCCTGGAAGGGGTACAGGTAGCGGTAAAACTCCAGGTAGTCCTCGTCGGTAAGGCTGCTGGGGGATTTTTTCCAGGGTGCTTCGTGCTTGTTGACAACCTCGCCGTCGAGCTTGATCGGCACCGGCATGAAGTCGCAGTAGGTCTTAATCAACTGCCGAATGCGGGCGGGCTCTAGATACTCATCTTCGCCCTCTAGCAGGGTGAGGGTAATGGTGGTGCCCACGGTGCTGCGATCGGAGGCGCTGAGCTCGAACTGGGTGGTGCCGTCACAGCTCCAGTGGACGGCTTCGGCTCCCGCTTTGTAAGACAGCGTATCAATTTCAACGGTGGAAGCCACCATAAACGAAGAATAAAAGCCAAGGCCAAAATGGCCGATGATCGGGTCTTCGGCGGCGCTGTCTTTGTACTTGGTGATAAATTCTTCAGCGCTAGAAAAGGCCACCTGGTTGATGTACTGCTTCACCTCATCGACGGTCATACCAATGCCGGTGTCTGACACGCTGAGGGTTTTCTTGTCTTTGTCGAGCTTGATTTCGATTTCGGGGCTGCCGATGTCGCCGGAGTATTCGCCCGAGCGGGCCACCATGGAGAGCTTTTTGATCGCGTCTACGGCGTTGGAGACTAGCTCCCGCAGAAAAATTTCGTGCTCGGAGTAGAGCGCCTTCTTGATAATCGGAAAAATATTCTCGGTGTGGATCGAGATATTGCCCTGTTCCAGAATTGTCGTCATGGCGGTGCAGTAATGGTTCAGATCATTGTTTCCTTATCAGCAATTTTTGACGCTGTTGGCCATATTCACAAGCGGCAATTTCTCGACTGAGAGGTTCGGTTGCCCCTACAGAGAGACAGCAGAAGTGCCTGAAGTAACAGTAAACCTCTCAAAAAATTGCTATCTGTGTCTGGGAAAGATAAGAACTTTGTGCATTTGCTGCTGCCTGGGGTCACTCAGCCCCTATACTGGCCTCCAATTGTCGGCTTTAGCATGCCCTGGTGCTAGTCCAATCAGATCTCTACCCAAACAAGCTTATGAGTTATCCCAAGCGAACGTCGCCCGTTCAATCGCCCTCGTCAGCATGGCCTGTCTATGTTTGGCGAGCCTTAAAGCGACACCGTGCCTGGGTTGGATTGGGGGCTATTCTGTTGCTAAGCACCCTGGCGCCACCCGTCTGGGGCCAAGATGCGCCACCGACGGGGGCAGATGCTATTTTTGCGCCCATCGTTAACCTGATGTCGCTGCTGCTCTTCTTCAAAATTGGGGGCGAGAACGGGTTCCCGTTTATTGTGCTCTGGCTGTTTGTGGCGGCCCTGTTTTTTACCTTCCGAATGGGCTTCATCAATTTGCGGGGGTTCAAGCACGCCATTGAGGTAGTGCAGGGCAAGTACGACGACCCCCACGACGAGGGCGAGGTATCGCATTTTCAAGCGTTAGCGACGGCGGTTTCGGGCACCGTGGGGCTGGGTAATATTGCTGGTGTGGCGATCGCTATTCAGCTCGGCGGCCCCGGGGCGATGGTTTGGCTGACCCTGGCTGGGTTCTGCGGTATGGTGACTAAGTTTGTGGAGTGCTCGCTGGCGGTGAAGTATCGCCGCATCGAAAATGACGGCACTGTACTAGGTGGGCCCATGTACTACCTCACTCGCGGCCTGTCGCCCCGGGGCATGAGGCCCCTCGGCCAGGGTTTAGCGGTGCTGTTCTGCATTCTTTGCCTGGGGGGCAGTTTGGGCGGAGCCAACATGTTTCAGTCTAATCAGGCCTATGCCGCCATTTCTAGCCTAATTCCAGGTCTACCCGCCTGGGTGTTTGGCCTGATTTTGGCCTCTTTGGCCGGGTTTGTAATTATTGGCGGTATTCAACGCATTGGCGCAGTGGCCGAGAAGCTAGTGCCCGCCATGGCCGCTATCTACGCGATCGCCTGCCTGTTTGTCATTGTGGTGAATATTGGCCAGGTACCTGCGGCCATTGGCACCATCATCACCGAAGCCTTTGCCCCCACCGCCGCCGTTGGTGGCATTGTAGGCGTGATGGTACAGGGAATTCGCCGGAGCTCATTTTCTAACGAAGCTGGGGTGGGGTCGGCGGCCATTGCTCACTCCGCGGCCCGTACTGATGAGCACATCCGCGAGGGGATTGTAGCCCTGCTAGAGCCGTTCATCGACACCATCGTGATCTGCAACATGACCGCGATCGCGATCGTACTTACCGGCGTTTACCAAGACACCGGGGCCGAACTTAGCGGTGTTGCCATGACCGCCAGCGCCTTTGAATCGGTAATTGGCTGGTTCCCCATTGTGCTCAGCATTGCCGTCTGTCTGTTTGCCTTCTCCACTATTATTTCCTGGAGCTACTAAGGCATTCAGGCCTGGGCCTACTTGTTTGGCGAACGTACCACCATCGTGTTCAAGCTCATCTACGTGTTCTGCACCTTTCTGGGCACGCTCACCAGTCTGGGGTTAATCATCGACTTCAGCGACCTGATGCTGCTGGGTATGGCCTTCCCCAACCTGATTGGCTGTTACATTCTCTCCAACGAAATTGCCAAGGACCTCAAGGACTACTGGCAGCGGTTAACCTCTGGGCAAATGCCCACCTACAGCCCAGTGACGGTTGGTTCATCTGACAACTCTTAACCAATGTGAGGGCCTGAGCGATCTGGTTATTCCACTATTCTCGATGATCTATTAGGGTTTGGTTTTGAATTGATCAAGACTAAATAAACCAGTAAACCTATGCATCACTGACAACCTATGGAGCAGGACGTTGCATTATCGCGGTCCTGCTCTATTTTTTGGATAAATCGTCGCTTCAAGCTGGGGGGAGTCGCTTGATAATCACCGTATAGCTGACAAAACTGCCAAAACATTTTGAGTTTAGCCCAGGGCCGGCGGTTGGCCACAATGGGGTTTAGTGCTTCTGAGGTTTGGCAAATAGAAAGCCAAAGCATATCTGCCTCCGGAATTAGATTAGAGCTGCTGTTTTTCTCTAGCTACCCTTATCCTAAGGGGCTCTAGATTAGAGAACAAAAGGTACTCTCGATGGCATCTATGCAAAAATACGATGGTTCACCAGCCTGAGCCAACGGAACCACCTTCTGTTAGATAAAGCACGGGTTGTAGCCGCAAACCCCCTGGCTCGCTCGTTCTCATTCTGCTGAGCGTTGCGTAGCGGTGGTCAGTCGCTGAAGGCAGTCACAGGTGTCACCGCAAAGACTGCAGCGGCGGCTTGGCGCATAACGCGATCGCATCAGGGCAACCGATGAATGACCCGAACGGCTGGGTTATCGCTACGGCTGACGCGGTCGGCCAATTGCTCCAGCAGGAAAAGATGCAGCGGGTTTAGGCGCTGCTTATTTGCGCAAAACCAACACGGGGCAGCGAGCAAACCGCACTACTCGCTCCGCGACTGACCCCAGAAAAAACCGGGCTATGCCGGTTCGTCCGCGAGACGGAATGACGATCAGATCGATTGCGTTTCCCTCAGCGTAGTCAATAATTTCAGAACTGGGGTTGCCCACCTGCACGACAAACTTGATGCGTTCGTAAGCCTGGCCAGGAAACTTTTCATGAAATAGGGCTTTGATGTGGTCAATGCGAGTTTTATCATCCACCGTTTGCCAAACCATTCCCGGCTGAGTTGGCTCTAGCGGTGAGAGAACGTGGATGACATGGATAGTCGTAGTGTCTCCAAAAAATGTGAGCGATTCATTGAGCGCTTGGCTGGCTTCTTCAGAAAAATCAATCGGGACTAGAACGTGATCACTCGTAAATAAAGTCACAGGACAATCCTTTTACAGATACACAACAGCACTATTGACGTCAATACAGGCTTCAAACTTCCTCAGTTTACATTTAGCGACCAATTTTCTAGCCCCACGGCTGAAAAACCAAGCCGATGGCCACAGTCTAAAACGAACCAGAATCTCGTCCTGTGTCATCTGTTTCGGTTTATCGACCAAATGGTTGTCGATCTTGAGTCATCACCTGTTTTTTGGCCAACGTGGATTTTACGACCCTGTGGGCATCTTAAAGCTGGGGAAGGCTGCGCTCACAGATCTAACGCAGCTGTTACCACAGACTGGGGCGGTTTGAGGCTTTCACCATGGCCCAACCAGTTTGGGACTAAAGTCCTGCCAACGGGTTAGTGTATGCAGCAGACCGGGCCAATGAAGGGAGCATTAGGAGAATCGTTGCTCCAACCAAAAACCTTAAACTATCGACAACGTAGCTTAGGGTTATCGGTTCTGCTGATTTTGGGTGTCTTAGGTAACTACTTTCGCTGGGCGTTTTTCTTTCACATCGACTTTTTGTTTGGCACCATTGCGGTTTGGCTGGTGCTTAGCCTTTACGGCGTGCGGTGGGGGGCAATCGCGGCCACTATAGCGGCCAGCTACACCTATTTTCTCTGGAATCATCCCTACGCCATTGCTACTTTTTTAGCGGAATTTTTGGTAGTTGCTGGCCTCAGCCTGCGCCGCCGCCAGCACAACCTGGTACTGCTCTGCGCCCTCTACTGGGTAGTGCTGGGTATGCCAATGGTGTGGCTGTTCTACCATCAGATTTTAGGGTTAGACCCTAACCAGACCCAGATTATTATGCTTAAGCAGGCCGTCAACGGCATTTTTAATGCTCTTGTTGCGAGCCTGCTGTTGGCCTACACGCCCATTTATCGCTGGCTGGGGCGACCGCAGCCAACCAGTGCCCTATCGCTGCAGCAAACACTGCTTAATCTGCTGGTGGCCGCCGCCTTTTTCCCAACCCTAGCGCTGATGGCTTTTAGCAGCCATCGGGTGGTGTCTGACATCGTGAACGAGGAACAAATTCACCTCAATCTGTTTTCTCAGCCCCTGGTGGCCCGCCTTGACAACTGGTATTCACGTCATGGGCAAGCGATCACCCTCCTGGCCACTGCGGCCGCTGAGGCCAGTCCTCCGACCATCCAAAACCAGGCAGCCTTACAGGCCCAGGCAGACACGATTCAAGCGCTGATCCCAGATTTTCAGCATTTGGCTGTGACCAACGCCGCCCGTGAGATTGTGGCCCAATCCGATCGCGCCCATGGCCCCAATCAAGCGCTCCGTATCCCCTTTGCCGGCTATACCGCTGCCGATCCCACTCCAACTCTCTCCTCTGCTCACCTAGGATCTGCCCCCCGCCAGGAACATACCGTTTTGCTGAGCCAGCCGATTCTCCGCCAGGGGCGAGTTGAGGGCCAAGTGTGGGGCGACATTGACCTGACTCCCCTGCAGGAGCTAATCGCTGAAACGGCGGCCAGAATGAACTTTCAGGTGGCTTTAATCGATCAAGACCAGCAGGTGCTGATCAGCACTGACCCCCAGCAGCCCCGGGGTCAGAGGTTTAACCTGCGCCAAATAGGCGACGTGGTACCTTTGAGCAAAAATACTTACCAGTGGTTGCCCGCTGCGGGTAACAGTCCCGACGTTATGCGCTGGCGCAATTCGCTTTTTGTGCAAGAGTCGCCCCTGACGGAAATCGCCGACTGGACCCTGATCGTCGAGACATCGGCTCAACCCCAGGTCTACCGCGTGCAGCAGGCACACACCAAAAGTCTGATGATCCTAATGGGAGTAACGGGGCTAGCGTTGGCGACGGCCACCTGGCTCAGTCGTCGATTTGTCGATCCGATCTTTGAGCTGGCCCAGGTCACCACTGACCTGCCCAACCAGGTGCAAGAACGGCAGCTGATTCGATGGCCCAGCAGCCCGGTTCTAGAGCTGCGATCGCTGGTGCAAAACTTTCAGCAGATGGCCACCACCCTGACCCAAAAATTTCAGGAATTGCAGCAGGCCAAGCAAACCGCCGAGGTCGCCAACCAGGCCAAAAGCGACTTTTTAGCCAACATGAGCCATGAGCTGCGCACTCCCCTCAATGCGGTGCTGGGGTTTACCGATCTGCTGCGCCGCCAGCCAGGTCTAGCTCAGCATGCCGCTGAGCTAGACCTGATCAAATCGAGTGGCGAGCACCTGCTCGATCTGATCAACGACATGCTTGACCTGGCCAAAATTGAAGCTGGGTGCATCACCCTCAACGTTACGGCCTTTTGCCTTCCCGAGCTGGTTGCTAACCTGGAGAGCATTTTTGCCCTGCGGGCCAGGGCCAAAGCGATTCGCTTCACCGTAGAGTACGGTGCTGACCTGCCGGAGTTTATCCAAACCGATGAGCGCAAGCTGCGCCAGGTGCTGATGAACTTGCTCACCAACGCCGTTAAGTTTACCCAGGTAGGCTGTGTCACTCTGCGAGTTTTGCCGTCTCCGGCCCCAAACAACGAGGGCTATTGGATCCGATTCGAGGTGGTTGATTCGGGTTCCGGCATTGCCCCGGCAGAGCTGGGACTGCTGTTTAAGCCCTTTTCACAAACTGAAACCGGACGGCGTAGTCACGAAGGCACCGGGTTAGGGTTGAGAATTAGCGATCAGTTCGTCCAGCTGATGGGGGGCACCATTGAGGTGCATAGCCAGCCTGGCCAGGGGTCACGGTTTAGCGTTGTGGTGCCGGTAGAGAAGGCTACAGTCAATCAGCTGACACCGACGCCGCTGGTGCGTCAGGCCATCGGACTGGCCCCTTACCAGCGGCCCTACCGCCTGCTAGTAGTTGATGATCAGCTCAGCAATCGCCGGCTGCTGCGGCAGTTTTTGACCGATTTAGGGTTTGAGGTACGCGAAGCCTGCAACGGTCAGGCCGCGATCGCGGCCTGGCAAACCTGGCAGCCTCAGCTAATCTGGATGGACATGCGGATGCCCGTCATGGACGGGTTTGAAGCCACACGCCAGATTAAGGCCCAGATTCAGGGGCAGGCCACCGCCATTATTGCTCTCACCGCCAGCGTTTTTGATGACGAAAAATCGCTGGTCCTCTCGGCGGGCTGCGACGACTTTATTCGCAAACCTTTTCAACCAGCGGTAGTCGTCGACAAGCTGAGGCACCACCTGGGGGTAGAGTTTGTCTTCGCCCAAGCTGAAACCAACAGGGCGATGGTCACTTCTGGGGGTTTTGCGCTACCGGCGGGTAGTCTAGAGAGCATGCCGTCTGTCTGGCGCGATCGCGTCTACCAGGCCGCTGCCCAGGCCGACCAGCAAACCCTGCTGCGGCTGATCGAGGCCCTTCCTCCGAGCCAGTCCGCCGTTCGTCAAACCCTCCATGGCTGGATCCATAACTTCCAGTTTGAAACCATTATGACCCTCACCTTCAGGGACGATGAGCACCGTTTGCAGCCCTAAAGCCACTATTCTAGTCGTCGATGATATTCCCGATAATCTGCATCTGCTGACGCGGGAACTCTCGGCCCAGGGCTACGAAACGCGGGGGGTGCTGACCGGCACCATGGCCATGATGGTGGCCCGCTCCACCCCTATCGATCTGATTTTGCTCGATGTCATGCTGCCCGATATGGACGGCTACACCGTCTGCCAAACCCTCAAGACAGACCCGGCCACCGAGGCCATTCCGATCATTTTTCTCAGCGCCCTAGACGAGGCCCTAGACAAGGTCAAAGCGTTTACCGTGGGCGGTGTTGATTTTGTGACCAAACCCTTTAAAACCGTGGAGCTAATGGCCAGGGTCGATACGCAGCTGAGCCTCAGGCGGGCCAATCTACAGCTGCAGCGGTTTAGCCACGATCTTGAACACCAGGTGTACCAGCGCACCCAGGAGCTAAGCGTGACCAACCAGGCGCTACAGGCCGAAATTCAGATCCGTCGACAGGTTGAGCAAGACCTGCGCAGCAGCGAACTGCGCTACCGGTTGATTGCTGACCACATGGGCGACTTGGTCTGTCTGCATGACCCGAGAGGGCAGTTTCTCTACGTCAGCCCCTCGGCTCAAACCCTGGTGGGCTACTCCCCCGAGGCGCTAATCGGCAAATCGATCGCTGACTTTTGCCACCCTGACGATGCCCAATTCGTGCAGCTCCAGTCTTATCCTCCGCTAGAGTCAACCCAATCCAAGACCCTCTGCTATCGGTTTCGGTGCCAATCGGGGCGCTACCTCTGGATCGAAACCCTGGCTAAGCCTGTGCTCGACGAAGACGGTCAACTGACCAGCACGGTCACCAGTTCTAGGGATGTGACCCGCCGAGTCAAAATGGAGAAGCAGCTGCGCTACGATTCGCTCCACGACGCACTCACCCACCTGCCCAACCGCGACTGGCTGGCCAAACGTCTGGATCTAGAAATTTTGCAGTGTCAACGCTACGGCCAGATCGGCTTTGGCCTGTTGATGATTGACCTCGATCGCTTCAAGGCGGTTAACGATAGCCTGGGGCACCAAACCGGCGACAAACTGCTGGTCGCCGTGAGTCGCCTGCTGAAGGGTTGCGTTCGCGATATCGATATGGTGTCGCGCTGGGGCGGTGATGAGTTCGTGATTTTTCTAGACCGGATCGCCGATTTAAAAGAAGCAATTCAGGTGGCCGAACGGATCAAAACCGTGCTTGAAAGCCCCCTTGACGTCGAGGGGAACGTTATTTTCACCTCTGTCAGCATTGGCATTTTAATGGGCACCAGCGCCTACAGAACCAGCAATGAAATCTTTAGGGATGTCGATATTGCGCTGTACCGGGCCAAGGCCCTGGGGCGCAACCGCTACGAGATTTTTGGCCTCGAAATGTATCAAGAGGCGATCGCATCGCTCAATCTAGAAAACGATCTGCGCCTGGCGATTCAGCAGCAGGCATTTATCACCCACTATCAACCCATTGTTGAGTTATCTACCCAGACGTTGCTGGGGTTTGAGGCCTTGGCCCGCTGGCAACACCCCCAGCGGGGGCTGATTATGCCAGGCGATTTTATTGACCTAGCCGAAGATACCGGCCTGATTAAAGCGATCGGTAGCCAGATTTTGCGCCAGGTGTGTGAAACCATTAAACACTGGGAAACCGACTATCGCCTAGACGACCAATTTCGGGTTAGCGTCAATGTGTCGGGTCAGCAGTTTCACGACGCCACGTTTATCGCCACCCTCGATCAAATTTTGGCTGAAACCGGCGTACGGGGCGATCGCCTCAAGCTTGAAATTACCGAGCGGGTGTTGCTGGAGCAATCTGACAGCATCGCCAATACCCTGGCCGCCATTACCGCCCGAGGCATGCAGCTCAGCATCGACGACTTTGGCACCGGCTACTCATCGCTGCGCTACCTCAGCCAGTTTGCCGTCCAGACTCTCAAAATCGATCGATCCTTCGTCAACCAAATGCAGCCCCACCGCCAGGGCATTGTGCAGGCCATTGTTGACCTCGCCCACAATTTGGGCATGGACTGTGTCGCCGAAGGGGTAGAAACGGAAGCGCAACACGATCAGCTTAAGCAACTGGGCTGCGAAGCCGCCCAGGGCTACCTGTTTTCTCGGCCCCTGTCCCTGGGAGCGGCCAGCGAAATGCTCTGGCCCTGGCCGCATCAAAATGGGAATAGGTAGGGTCAAACGATTATTTGCCCTAGCAAGGTGATGGAGTTAACCCAAAGGCCGCAGGTGATACCGCCAATAGCTACTTCGGCCAGCGGTTGACGCAAATATTCTGTGCGCCCAGTCAAAGGGCAGCTTTACCCAGTTACCCTACGGGTACTCACTTCCTACGGGCACCTAGTCAATTAAAAGACTGGCCCCTGTCTCCCCATCCCCCGTTGCTCATCCCCTAGGCTGGTCTATTGTACTGCGATCGCCCAGCTGTCGAATCGTTTGGGCTAGGTC
>JBARVK010000042.1:0-2600 GCA_049646225.1 Nodosilinea sp. | reverse complement strand
ACTGTAGACAGCCCGCTCCCGCTATTGCTCTTCACAAGCTCCAATGCTGACCCAGCTAGTAGAGCCATCGCTCCAGTGCTCTTTTTTCCAGGTGGGAGTAGGGTACAGAGCAAATAATTCTGAAGTTGTCTTATTTGTCTTAAAGGCTTACTAAGCCTCTGCAACCGCCGCCAACTCTGCCAGCACCTCGGCGGCATCTTGCTGGCCCCAGTAGTAGCCCATGGACTGGCTCATGCGCTGCGCCCGCTCTGCCTCGCGTTGGGCGACACCAAAGTTACCCTGGGTCCGGTGCATCCAGGCCAGGGCCACTCGGATGTCGGCCTCATGAATGCGATAGCCCCCCTCCACGGCATAGCCCAATGCCTCTTCCAGGTCGCTGGCCGCTACGGCCTCTCCCCGTTGCGCCGCCCACCGTCCCCGGCCCAGCAGGGCTTCGATCAGGACGCTCTTCCTAGAAATGCTGCGGGCCAGGCGCAGGGCTTCGGTGTAGTGCTCTTGGGCAGCCTGCGGGTTATGGGCAGCATCCAGATCACCTAGCAGGCGGTGGCAAAGGCTGAGGTCATCCTGCCAATGATTTCGTTCACAGATGATTCGGTTGGCCTCGGTGATGCGGCGGGCATAGTCGCTATCTCCCCGACGGCACAGGTGCTCGGCGTGTTGGATGCCTGACAAACTGTAGAGGTACGTTTTACTGGAATCTGTCTGTCGAAGAATTGTCTCTGCTTGTTGGAATAAAGAAGTTGCGGTGTCTGGATGCCCCAAAAGGTGTTCAGCCCACCCTTGCCATTCCAATGAAAATTGCTCATTCTCCTTTTTCTGCTGCTTATTATCGACGCGACGGGCATAGGTGAGGGCAGACTCGGCGGCGGTGGCACTGGCGGAGAGATCGCCGAGAGACGCGTATAGATCTGCCAGGTTTCGGTAGCTGACGCTGGTGTTGTGCCAGTCTTCTGCTTTGATGTCAGCCTCTGCATTTTTCTCATAAAACGGGGGAGCTTCTGCAAGCCGTCCCACGCCCATTAGGCAGAGTCCAATATTAGCGAGAATCCAGCTTTGGTTGCCCGGGCTACTCACCTGAGGAGTTTGGGTGGTATCCCTCTCTGGGAAAAAGTCTTGCAGCAGGTTCAGGGCGGTGTCATAGGCTCCGAGTTGGTGGAGAAGGACGAAGCGATCGCCCTGATAAATCCGCTCCCAAAGAATCTTGTATGCCTGATCATAATCCCCTGCCTGACAGCAATGATGCACCGCTTCAATCAGATGGGTGAGGTCAGCCAGGGCCGGAAATTTGGGGGTGTCTCCGGCAATGGTGAGGTAAAAGTCGGCGATCTGGCGATGCAGGGCTACGGCTCGATCTGAATGCTGGTTCAGCCGTTGCAGATAGTGGTCGCGGATCAGGGGGTGGGTGGTATAGGTGGCGGTATCCGCGTTATAGCGCAGGATGCGGTATTTGACGAGGCATTCCACAATCTTTAGAGCGGTTGCTTCGTCTGCTGCTAAATCAGGGATAAGTAGCGTTAACGCCGTTTTTGGCACGGGCAACCGAAAGGTGCTGAACCCTTCCAGGAATTCCCGATCCGCTAGGGTCAAAGCCTCATCATAGCGGCGCAGCACCCGGCTCACCCGGTCATACTTGGCCTCCGTTGCGGTGGGGGCCAGATCCGCTGGTAATTGCTGAATATCCCCGTCGCAGTGATCCACCAGGTAAGAACCGAGCAAACTCAGCACTATGGCATAGCCGCCCCACTGCTGCACCACCTGCCGTAGTTCAGGTTCGCTCCCGTTTACACCTAGCTTCTGCAATAGCTCTACCCCTTCGTTTGTGCTGAGGTGTTCCACCTCCCGGTGGGTGTAGGTGCGGTAGTCGATCAGGTCAAGCAGGGGGGCGCGAGTGGTAATCAAGCAAAAGGAGCCATGGGTGGCTTCGGCAAAGTCGCGCAGCCAGTTCTTTAAGTCAACGCTGGTAAATAAGCCATAGTCATCCCCCTGGGGGTGTTGCAACACTTCCAACCCATCCAGCACCAGCAGATAGCGATGACGGCTGCGATGCAGGGTGGTTTGCAAATGGGCAACTTTGGCACTGCTGGAAGGGTACTGGCTCAGGTCAAGGGTGGGTTCCAGATAGCGCAGCAGCGCCTCAAAAAACTGCTCGACATCCAGGTTTTCGTAAAAACCCCACCAAAACACGCCATCGGGTTGAGGGAAACCCGACTGCATCACACGATCGACCCAGTGCCGGGCGAGGGAGCTTTTGCCTTCACCGCCAAAGCCAATGAGCCCAGTAATGCAGCGATCGCCACTTTCCCAGTCCTGATCTAAATTTTGCAGCAGTTCTCCCCGCCCCACCCATTCATCGAGCGGTTTGGGGGCACGCCTAAGGTCAAATGGGTTTGGCGGTGTTGTGGCAAGGGCCACAGGTTTAACTCCCGATGCAGCAGTAGGAGCAGACTCCGATGGGATTGCCGAAGTCTGGGGGCTAGTACTCTGAGGCAGAAGTAGATCTACTATTTAAGGGTAGAGCGAAGGGACCTGAGTTGCCATGCCAAGACTAGCGGCTACCCCCATCACGCTAACGCCCGAGGAACAGAGTGCCCTGGAGAAAA
>JBARVK010000041.1:0-37808 GCA_049646225.1 Nodosilinea sp. | reverse complement strand
ACTCTGCCAGATTTGCTTATTTACCCATGCCCAGCTGCTGAGCTTTCTGGTACACCTTACCCTCCGTCAGCAGCGAGGGAGCAATCACCACCTCCACCTGCTGCATCTCCTTCAGGTCTTTTGCCCCCAGGGTGCCCATACTGGTTTGCAGCGCCCCCAAGAAGTTGTGGGTGCCGTCGTCGAGCTGGGCCGGGCCACGCAGAATGTGCTCCAGGGTGCCGGTGGTTCCCACCTTGATGCGGGTGCCCCGAGGCAGCACCGGGCTGGGCGTTGCCATCCCCCAGTGGAAGCCGCGTCCAGGCGCTTCGGCGGCGCGGGCGAAGGGCGAGCCAATCATGACCCCGTCGGCTCCGCAGGCAATGCACTTGCAGATGTCACCCCCCGTCACCAGTCCGCCGTCAGCCACGATCGCCACATAGCGACCCGTTTCGGCAAAAAAGTCGTCTCGCGCAGCCGCGCAGTCGGCCACCGCCGTCGCCTGGGGAATGCCGATGCCCAGCACCCCACGCGAGGTGCAGGCGGCCCCAGGGCCAATCCCCACCATGACGGCGGCGGCCCCGGCCTTCATCAGATTTAGCGCGACCTCGTAGGTGACGCAGTTGCCCAAAATCACCGGCATCGGCATGTCAGCGCAGAAGGCCGCCAGATCAAGCGGGTCGATGTCGGCTGGAGACAGGTGAGCCGTCGACACCACCGTGGCCTGCACGAACACCAGGTCGGCACCGGCCTCAGCTACGGTTGCACCAAATCGAGCCGCTCCAGCGGGAGTCAGGCTCACAGCGGCCACCCCACCCCCCGCTTTAATCGCCTGAATGCGCTTGGTGATCAGCTCAGGTTTAATGGGTTCGGCGTATAGGGTCTGCATCAAGCCGACAAACTCATCTTTGCCCACCGAAGCAATCTGATCGAGAATGGGGTTAGGGTCGTCATAGCGGGTTTGGATGCCTTCCAAGTTAAGCACCCCTAGCGCTCCCAGCTTTGATAGCCGAATCGCCATATCTACATCTACGACCCCATCCATGGCGCTGGCGATAATGGGAATCTCGCGGTCAATGCCGCCAATCTGCCAACCTGTGTTAGCTAGACTTGGATCCAGAGTTCTGGGCCCCGGTACCAGGGCAATTTCGTCAATGCCGTATGCTCTGCGGACTACTCTGCCGCGACCAAGTTGTATATCCACGTCCCTCTTTACCCTCTGGGCCAAAACCATTAGGCTAGCCTAGCAAAAAAGATTTCGCGCCGTATAGCTATTGGGCTAATCCGCCGTTGTACATGGGGACACAGCGGCGGGTGATAAGATTGGTCAGGCTCGGACCAAGTCAGAGTGAGAGCACTAGTTTTAGCGGGGAAAAGGGGTTGTGAATCTGTCGTCGCTGACGTTTTTACGCAAAATGCGATCGCCCAATCGACAGTTTGCCGTCATTGGCTTAGGGCGGTTTGGGCGGGCAGTGTGCGGCACGCTCAACAGCCTGGGCTATGAGGTGCTGGCTGCCGATACCGACGAGCGTCGGGTCAGTCAGGCGCTGACTGACCAGATTGCCGCCCACGCCATCCAGATCGATACCACCCAGCCCTCTGCCCTGCGCGAGGCAGGTATCACCGACTTCGACACCGTGATCGTGGCGATCGGCAACTACGTGGAAGAAAGCATTATTACTACCCTCAATCTGAAAGAGGCCGGGGTCAAAAATGTCGTAGCCAAGGCGTCTTCAGAGATTCACGGCAAATTACTCGATCGGGTGGGGGCCGACCACGTGGTCTTTCCCGAGCACGAAATGGGCTGCGAACTGGCGCGATCGCTCACCACCCCCGGCATTCTCGATCGCTTTGAGATCGACCCCAACCACTGCATTGCCGAAGTGATTGTGCCCAAGGCCTTCGACCAAAAGACCATTGTTGACCTTGACCTACGCAACCGCTACGAGCTTACCCTGCTGGCGATCAGCCAAGAAAATGACCCCGATCAGTTTGAGATTAACCCCAGCCCCGTCACCCGGCTCAAGGCCGGTGGGCTCATGGTTGTGATTGGCAGCAACAAAGGACTAGAGCGTCTACCGGTATAGCCCTATGCGCGTCATTGGTTTGATTAGCGGCACCTCCGTGGACGGTATTGATGCCGCTCTCGTCGAGATCAGGGGTCAGGGTTATGACCTCACCGTGACCCTGGTCGATGGGTTAACCTGGCCCTACCCCGCCGAGCTTCAGCAGCAGATTTTAGCCCTTTGCGCTGGCGAGGCCGTCACCCTGGAGCACCTGGCTCACCTGGATGATGCCGTGGCCCATAGCTTTGCCGCCGCCGCCGCCGCGTTGATGGCTCAAGCTGGCCCCGCCGAACTGGTGGCATCCCACGGGCAAACGGTGTTTCACCGCCCGGTAGGCCGTCCAGCCCGGCCTGGTCACGGAGAATTGCGGCTGGGCTACACCCTGCAGCTGGGGCGCGGTGCCATCATTGCTCAGCGGCTTCAGTTACCGACCGTCAGCGACTTTCGCCAAGCCGATGTGGAAGCCGGCGGCGAGGGTGCCCCCCTGGCCCCGGTCTTAGATCTCTGCCTGCTCAGTCACCCCACCGAGGAGCGTTGCGTGCAAAATCTGGGCGGCATTGGCAATGTCGCCTACCTGCCGCCCTGGAACCGTCAGGGCCATGCACCCAAGGTACTGGGATGGGATACAGGGCCAGCTAACTCGCTGATCGATATCGCCGTCCATACCCTCTCGGAGGGAAGCTTAACCTACGATCGCGACGGTGCCTGGGCGGCCCTGGGCACGCCCTGCCTGCCGCTGGTCAACCAGTGGTTAGCGCACCCCTACTTCACCCAGCCGCCGCCTAAATCTACCGGGCGCGAGCTGTTTGGCTGGGATTTCTTTCAGCAGTGTCAGCAGGATGCCCAGGATCGTGGGCTGGAGGCCACAGACTTGGTAGCCACCTTAACCGAATTTACCGCCGCCTCCGTAGCGCAGGAGTACCGCGCCTTTTTGCCAACCCGCCCCGATCGCGTACTGGTGAGCGGCGGCGGCAGCCATAACCCAGTGCTAATGGCGCGCCTCCAGGCCCGGCTCCCCGAAAGTACCGTACAACCGACCGATGCGGTCGGCCTGTCGGCTAGCTACAAAGAGGCGATCGCCTTTGCCGTGCTGGGCTACTGGCAGCGCCAGGGCTTTCCGGGCAACCTGCCAGCCGTCACCGGTGCTGCGGGTGCTAGAGTCCTCGGGTACCTTAGCGAACCCCTCCTGACTGTTTAACCCCAGGGGGTTGCCCGAGCCCCATACCTCAGTCTGAGCAATAGGGCGTATGCTTGAGAAGCAACGGACAAAGGAGCGTGGGTCAGGCTGAACCAACGCCGTATTACAGGGGATGTTCATGGCTGGGGGAGCGGTGTGTAGTGCATAGCTTTTTAATTGAACCTGGCCGGTGGACCTTGCAGGGCAGCTGGATGGAGCGCGATCGCTTGCCCACGCCGGTTAAGGGCAAGATCCTGATTGCCTGGAGTCGCGATGACTGGTTCACCATGGTCATGAAGCTAGCCATGCCCAATGCCCAACCCGACGAAATGGCGCTTCAGTACCGCGGCCGATTGACCAGTGGCGAATGCCAATACACCTTTGTGCTACAGCATAGTCTTTTGGGGCGAGTTGAAGGAGAGGGCTGGGTAGCCCCTGAATCGATTATTCAGCGGTACTGGGCCCTAGGCGATCGCCAGCGCCGCACCGGGTTTGAAACCCTCTACCGCCTTAATGACGATCGCTACCATCTCTCTAGCGGCATTATGACCGGACACTATCTGACCAACGCTATGGAAGCCACCCTGCACCTACAGGGCACCTCTCCTGCGGGAAGCTAACCTAGCTAAAGTGGTGAACAAGCTCTTTTAGGGTTCTCAGTCGATATACTACAGTGGAAATAATGTCTTGCCGCTAGAGCTGGGCATATTAACTCCATAGCTCAGGGCTTAATCCACTGAGCCTGATCTGGCAATCTAGCTGGGTGCATCAAACTACGATCGGGGCGTTATTTAGACAAGTCGGTCTTGGCTCATAGCGCAAGCCCAGGAGTTTGAGTGGCCGTGTCCTGTTACCGAAAAGCATCCATCGCTGCGGTTGGGTAACCTGGCGGTGTTAGTTTTGGACTGGTTCACCTAGCGGCTAACGCAGCTCTACCCATCATTGTCTATCAACATCCCTTCGCTCACCGCTCCGCCAACTCTTGGCTAAGACCGTTTTATGGCTGACTCAAATCTAGGCTGTAAATTAGCAAACCGATATGAACTCCTAGAACCCATTGGCCAGGGATCTATGGGTCGTGTGTATCTGGCCGAAGATTTACTGCTGGGCAGCGTCAAAGTGGCCGTGAAGCTTCTCTCCCAGACGATGCCCGGCGAAAAAATGCGCGATCGCTTCATGCAGGAAGCCATGACCTGCGCCCAACTGGGCCAAAAGAGCATTCATGTGGTGCGCGTTACTGACTACGGTGTCAGCGACGAAGGGGTACCGTTCTATGTGATGGAGTATCTACAGGGACAAAGTCTGAGCCAGTTGATCAATCTTCAGCCCCTGCCCGTACCTCGATTTTTGGGTTTAATCCGGCAAATCTGTCTGGGTCTGCAGGCGGCCCACAATGGCATTATTCTAAAGACTCAGCCCGACCCAGTCCCTATCATTCACCGCGACATCAAGCCCAGCAACATCATGATTGTGCAAGACTCCACCCTGGGGGAGCTGGCCAAAATTTTAGACTTTGGCATCGCCAAGCTGATGCAGATCGACAGCGATCAAACCAACTGCTTCATGGGTACTCTGGCCTACGCCTCCCCAGAGCAAATGGAAGGACGCGAGCTAGACAGCCGATCTGACATTTACAGCCTCGGGGTCATGATGTTTCAGATGCTCACAGGCCACCTGCCCCTGCGAGCTAGCAGCCACACCTTTGGCGGCTGGTACAAAGTGCACCAGACCCAAACCCCAAAGCGCATCGGCGAAGTGTCCAGCAGCATCAAAATTCCAAAGCTGCTCGAAGACCTGGTGATGGGCTGTATGGCTAAGCCCCCAGAAGACCGCCCCAAAAGTACCCAAGATATATTGCAGGCCTTAGAGCCGCTGCAATCGCGTTATTTCAGTGGCTTTCGCATCAGCCAGCGCATTGGCACAACGCTCAATCGGCTGCCCGTCACCCGCCAGCCTGCCGCGGCTGAGGTTGTCGAAGAAGACCAGGTGTGCAAGCTGACCGTATGGCCTGCCACCAAGCCCATCGCCGAAATCGTTTTTCCCCACCCGCTACCGACAAGTAAAGGAGCTTTAGCCACCCTGTGGGCCATGATGCCCGATGTCGAGATCAACCGACGGCTCGTCAGTACCCGCTACAATACATTTATCTGCACCATGGCTCCCCATCCCATGATGCTGTGGCTCACCGTCCTCTATAGCAGCACCCATGGAGCCCGGTGGTTGCCCTGCTACCTTGACCTCAAAACGGCCCTGGGTCAAGATATGACCGGCCTGCTGGGTCAAACCGGCACCTATAAACTGCTGCTATTTGCCCTCGAAAACCCGCGCCGCTGCGCTCACGTGCTGAGCTGTAACATCTCCGATCCGCAGCGCAGCCTGCTGCATGAGTGGGTGCTCACGGCTCGCAGTCGCCCCTCGACCGGGGCCATCTCCACCAGTCGTGACCTGTTACGCAACGAACTACAGACGAAGCTCAAGGCTAAGGTACTGCAAAAGCTTGAGTCCATCTATGTCGATACGGGTTCTAGTCTCTCCGACTAGTACTCGAAAACTGAAATAGGCCTGCTATTGTGGCTCGCTTAGCTCCATAGTATTCAGGAATAGTCTCTCAACGGCCACCATGAAGTACTCACGGCCAGGTCAGGCTAGTTGGGGAAAAACAGTACCGGATGCCAGCTGCACCGCAGGATCTCTCGGGTGAGACTGGGACTCGACCACCGAAGAATACCGTCAATATTGCGAGAACAGGTGGCGATCGCACCGATATCGTGGGTTTCGGCAGTTTTCAAAATCTCTTCCAGGGGACTGCCTTTCACCACGGTTGTATTGACTACCAGATTTAGCTCCGCCAGTTCCGCCTGAATGGTATCTAGCGCCTGCTGGGCCTGCTCGACGGGATGATCGCCATGCAGTTCTGGGCGCACGTGGTCGTCGATAACCCACAGTAACCGCACGCGCTCCAGCACTGAATTAGGATTGTGCTGGACCTGGTAGTGAATTTTTTGAACTAGCGTTTTACTGGCCTGGGTGCCGTTGTAGGGTATGAGCAGGTAGCGAAACAAATGAGCACAGCGCAGCTCTAATTCAGCCGTAGTGTAGGTAGATACCAGCTGGGGCCGCAAAATTACCAACGGTACGCTGGTTTTCTCCGCCAAAGTAGCGGTGGTGCTGCCAAACAGTTTTTCCTCCAGCAGCGTCCGGGTCGGCGTTCCCAAAAAAATTACGTCGGCCTGGTGCTGCTTAGCGAGGCGCAAAATACAGTCGCTGGCGCGACCCAGCTGAACTTCGACAGTGACATCCATATCATCGGGTACGTCCCGCAGCAGGTCTTGCAGGCGCTGCCGGATGGCATCTAGCTGGTCAGAATTCTGCCGCGGAATCTCTGGGCCGCTCTCTACCGACACACAGTGCACAAACACTAGATGCTTAAAGCCACCAGCCGCCAAACTAGGCACAAATTGAGCCAGACGGTAGGTACTATCGGTAAAGTCAGTACAGATGAGCGCGCGCTGAAACATAGTTCCCCCGTTCAGGTGCAACAAAATTGGTCAACGGTTCGATGATCAAAGACTGGCCCTGTGCCGACCATCATCACCTAGCTCAACAAATTAAGCTCAACGATTGAGAGGATTTGATCGTTTCAGCCCGCCGTTAGCGGTCTGACAAGCCCTCTTTATTAACCATAGCGTTTGAGCGGACGGTTTCAACCCCGCTTTTCTTGCCCTAAGCCTGTCTCACCTGACCGACTACAGCCATGACTCAGCCACCAGGCCAGACCACTGAATTGTGCCCTTCAAGCTTCGGCCATCGCCATAGATACAGCAGGGCAGAGACCATTCCACGGCCTGCGGAGAGCGATCTAGCTCTTGGTTGACTGCCGCTATCTAGAATTGTTCTAATTTTGGTGCTCTCGTGGCAGAGAAAACTTAGGTCTACCTGATTGAGGGTTATGCATCCCGCTCTGTAGGGTTAGAAAATTTGTGGCCAGGTGCCGATGCAGGATGGGCAAAGCTTAGGGTCAGGTCTTCCTAAAAAATTTCTTTAAATCAGCCGGGTAACGGCTAGCTTTGCCCAGGGGCCCAGGAACTTGAATATCTTAAATATTGAGATTATGTAATGGGCTGGGTCGGGTCTGGAGAGATTCTCAACAGACGATCAAACCCGTCGTTTAGAAAATATTATTCAGCTAAGGTCAGTCGTAGTCAAACGCCTCAGTCAGCTGCTGATCGGCCCACTTGAAACTTGAAGCATTGAAGCTAACGCCCCGACATCCCCGGCCTGGTTTAAAGTAACCCTGCAAGAGAGGGAGGTCGTTGTCTTCATGCTGTCTCATCGCATCGCGACTGTAGCCAGAGACTAGATCTGAGGGTTGGGCCCAATACCCCACTCATGCTTGAGAAAGTGCTTGTACATACTTTCTCGCATCATCATCTGCTCGTACAGCTTGACTAGAAACTGCTGAGCTTGCTCACGACTCATCTTGTCAACCTGAGACTCAAACGATCGCAGACTAAACTGCTGCTCTAGAGAGAGTTGCATCGGTTCGTTCATGGATTTGCTCCTGAGAGAGAGAACAACACTCCAGCTACCGTCAGCTTCCCAGCTTTAAAGTGCTGGGTTATTGGCCGATGGTGTTCGACTAGCCCTCCGGACTGGAAAACCAGGCTGAACCCTACTGGCCTCTGGACTGGAGTAGGTTTAACCACAACGCCAACCGCAATCACTGCGCGATTGGTTTACAAATTATAACAATCATTTGACAAAGATCCAATCATTGGCGTTATGAGCGAATATAACAAGTCATCCCCAAACCGTCATCTATCGATTGGGAATTTACATGTTTTAACAATGACAGCTAAGTAAAAATGCTCAGGGTAAACTTCTTTAGATATTCTTTGTCTAAGCCAATAAACCCTGGGTAGAAGGCTTCTCAAGTGACGCGCAGACGTAAAATCAGGGTTTTAGGTACACTGAAGCCAACGTTGCTTGCACAATATCAAGCCCTCCGGCATGAGCCGGTGGACTGAACTCGTCACTACAGAAATACCTCTGGAGAGGGGGTTACGCCCTAAGGGTGAGTATGAGCGTCGGTATCTGGGTCAGGGTGGCTCAGCGATGAGGCGACATTTACTACGACTACCGTAATGTTGTCGCGTCCTCCCCGTTGCTTAGCAGAGTTGACAAGCGCTGCCGCCGCTGCCTCGCAGGCGCGAATGGACTTTAGGTGAGAGGCAATTAGGTGATCAGATAGTTCTTCGGTTAGCCCATCGCTGCACAGCAATAGGCGATCGCCGCTCTGAACCTCAATGGGCTGAATATCAACTTCAGCCAGGTCATCGCGCCCCAGGCACTGGGAGAGCACGTGCCGCCAGGGGTGGCTACGAGACTGGGCTGGGGTCACCTCACCGGCCCGAATAGCCTTAGCAATCCAGGTATGGTCTTCGGTTAGCTGCTCCAGGTGATGGCCCCGCAGTCGATAGAGACGCGAATCGCCGACGTGGGCACACCAGGGCTGCGGATCGCTGTCTCGAAAGGTGACTATCACCACCGTAGTACCCATGTCGGCCCGCACTGGATGGCGACGCTGATCGTCGAGAATAGCGTTGTTGGCCTGTTTTAGGGCCTGCTCTAACAGCAGTTCTGTGCCGGTCTCAATATGCCAATGCTGGTCTAGAAATGTTTTGATGGCCGCTGTGGCCAGGCGACTGGCTTCCTGTCCGCCAGCGTGGCCCCCCATGCCATCGGCAACAATAAAAAAACGCCCCTCAGGGTCTATGTAGTAATCATCCTGGTTGCTGGTACGCAGCAGCCCCGGGTCAGATAGGCCTGAAAAAATGCAGTCTGCCATAGAAAAATCGGACCAATCCATTAGGGCATGCGATCGGCCCGATTGACCTTGAGCACCGATCGCAGAAACGCGACGCCAGTAGCCAACGCTAGCAGCCCCGGAGCCAAAGCCAGCCAGGCAACCTCTGACAGCAGCAGCCCGGTAGCCGAGAGAGTAAATGCCCCCAGCAAGATAGCGTAATTGTTGGCCATGGTGACGCCACTAATGCGGCGGAGGGCGCGATCAGTCTCAATAGAGCGCACCCGCACGCGAATATCGCCGCGCTCTAGTTTATCGAGGGTGTCTTCAATGCGCCGGGGCAGGCCCAGGGCGGAAGTACTGACCTGGGCGGCCTGACGGCTTAGCTCACCCAGCAGACTATTTGTGCCATCGGTCGGATTGCCATTAGACATAAGCTGTGCAGCAAACGGCTTAGCCGCTTCCATAAAGTTAAACTCGGGGTCAAGCCCTTTACCTACCCCTTCTAGGGTAGAAAACGCTCGCATCACACACGTAAAAGTAGCTGGAAAACGAAAGGGCTGATCGTAGGCTACGGCATACAGATCGTCGCTAATGGCATTGATGGACTGCTCCTCAAAGGGCTTATCCATGAAGTTATCCAAAATATACTGGATAGAGCGCCGCACGGGGCTCATATCCTCGATTTGGGCCAGCGCCCCAAGCTCCACGAGGGAGTTCATTACCTGCTCAGCATTGCGCTGGGCCACGCCTACAAATGTTGTCATCAATCGCTGACGGGTCAGCGGCTGCACCTGACCCATCATGCCAAAGTCATAGAAAATAAGCGAGCCATCTAGGCTGACGGCAATATTGCCAGGGTGAGGGTCGGCGTGGAAAAAGCCGTCGTTCAGCAGCTGATGAAGGTAGGCCTGAGCCCCAAGCCGGGCCAAACGACTGCGGTCTAGCCCTGCCGCCTCAAGCGCGTCATAGTGGCTGATTTTAATGCCAGGCATGTACTCCAGCGTCACCACCCGCGAGGAGGTCAGCCGCCAAAACACCCGCGGTACGTTGACCCAGTTTTCACTCCGAAAATTGCGCCGAAAGGTGTCGGCATTGCGCCCCTCGTTGAGATAATCAATTTCCTCCCACAGGATGCGGCAGCACTCGTCGTAGATGCCCAACCAGTCGCGGCCTTTACCCCAGCTAGGGTGGCTTTGAAAGTAGTGGGCAATGCCTTTGAGAATCGACAAGTCGATGGTGAAGAGCGATCGCAGCCCCGGCCGCTGCACCTTTACGACCACCTCCTCACCGTTGTGGAGCTGAGCCCGGTGCACCTGCCCCAAACTGGCGGCGGCGAGAGGAATAGGGTCGAAGGTGCGGTAGAGGGTGTGAATAGGTTTACCAAAGTCGGCCTCGATAATATCGCGGGCCTGTTCATAGCTAAAGGCGGGCACCCGATCTTGTAGCTTAGAGAGCTCTTCGACAAACTCAATGGGGAAAATATCGGCCCGGGTGGAAAAGAGCTGCCCCACCTTGATAAAAGTCGGCCCCAAATCGAGCAGCGTCTCGCGAATCCAGACCGCTAGCTGATGTCGCCGCGCCGCCTGGGCATCAGCCGTCATAGTACCCCTGTAGCTCCAGGCTTTGCCGTAGAGCCAGCGGGCTCCTAGCAGCCGCAGTACAAAGCTCCAAATATCGACAAACCGACGCCGACGGGAATAGCGACCCTGGTTCCAGCGATAGGCCTTTTGGCTAAAGGGCAGTCCCTTTTCACTGGGCAATACCGATGATGATTCGATGTCAGCCGATTGGGCCAAAGGCAGCGGCGACAAAGATTCACTCTCCGCCAAGCGGTGATCGGAGGGCAACGCTCCGGGAGCACCACCATTGACGTCTAAAAAGTGATCCAAACGGCCCTCCTCGTTAGCCTGGGCTTGGGAGGACGGTATCTTAGACGGTGGAGAAGAATCGGAAACGGCAGACACTCAGGCTCCTAGACAAGGAAAACAGGGGCGACAGCGGCGTTAGGAACTGATCCCGCCGCCAACCCGACAGCGGGCAGAACAACGGCTCAGGGTGAGTTAAATTCTAGGCTAGCTGTAGTTTTTTTAGACCTGGGAGGTAGCCCGATACTGCTGCAGGGCAACCCTTACTTGAGCAATTTCGGCGCGCAGCGTATCAACAGTGGCCTGGAGATCGCTCACAGAACTCGCCCCAGCAGCGGTAGCCGAGTAGGAAACACCTGCTTCAGCCTCAGCCTGTTGGGCCCGAACCATGACCTCTTCAGTGAACTGTCGAAAGTATTCCCGCTGCTCGGCATCAAACTTACCGACCAGACTCAAGCCATCGGTTAGCAGCCGCTCAGCCCGCTCATTGACCGCATCGGCCAGGGCGCGACCGACGTAAAATGCGTGCAGCACAGGGCTACTCATGGCAAACCTCAAACAGGTAACTAGATTACTGACTGTAGAGAATTATAACGTTCTTATTCATCTAACACCGGGCAGATATTCAGGTAAATTTTGGAGTGCTGGGCCAGAGTGACTAGCTAGAGGCCGGGGCCGGAGCCACAGGCCGAGGCGGCGCGATGAGTGGTGGCGGAGCCGCTCCGTCGGCTGGAGCTTTTAAGGACGGTGCTTCGAGCGGAGGCGGCGGGGCCAGGGGCTCGGGTGCCGGGGCTGGAGCAATGTTGGGGAGGGGGGTGGGATTGATTGGAGATTCTGGATCCGGTAACGGCTGAGCCCAGGGCTCGACCGGAGCCTGCAAAGGCTGCTCGGGAGAGGCGATCGGGTCGGGGCTGGGGGTGGGCTGGGACACAGCCGGGGGCGGTGCCGCAGGCTCCTGGTGGTCGGGAATAAAGGTGGGCACTGGTTCAGAGCCGGAGGACGGAGTATGGCCGTAGTCAGGACGGCTGCGCAGAGCCGGAGCATCGTCCCAGGGCTGCCAGGCTTCACCACCGTTCCAGTCAGGTAAAGGGGGAAATGACTGATTGGGATTTAGCCGATCTGAACCAGCGGAATTAGCGGGCAGCAGGCGGGCATAGAGACCGAAACCTAGACCGCTAGCGGTAGCAGCTACCCCCGTGAACACGAGCGCCAGAGCAACAGCAGACCGCCGCCGAGGCGGAGAGCCCTCGACGGGGAGGGGGCGATCGCGGCGGTTGACCTGCGGCTCTAGCGACTCGGTGGGGACGGTGAGGCCTGAGCCGCCCCCCGTAGCGGGTTCCGTCGAGGGCAGGGGTGATAGGTGGTGGGGCGTTAAGGTCTTGGACGTTGGGCCGGTGGGGAGTTGAGCGCTCAGGGGCAGCAACGCTCCCCACTCGCTGAGCGAAAGGCTGGGCATTCGTCCGGCGGGAGGACTACCGGCCTCTAGGGCAGCATCCAGGCTGGTGGGTAAGGCGGGGTGACAACGGCGTAGCTCTACGGCCAGAGGGGCCTGGGTAGACTCGGCCCGTTGCCCCGTGAGCAAGCAATATAGAAGATGGCTGAGCCCCTGCACCAGGGCTGTTTCTGCCGGGGCGATCGGGCGATTATCGCCAACCTCTGGCTCAGGTGGGACTATGGATGCCAGGTCAAAGCCTGTAAACGTCAGGGTTTGTGTATCTGGGGCATACCATACCTGGTCGGGGGTAAGCCGCAGCCCGGCCCAGCCCAAAGGACGCAGACTAGCGAGCATCTCCATGAGCTGGCGCAGGATCGCCAAGCTAGCGCGAGGAGACAGGGCCGCCTGTTCTGCGATCAGACGATCGAGGGGGGTGCCAGGGGGAGTGCTGAAGACTTGGTAGCAAACGCCTCCCTCTTCAAACCCACCCAAATGCTGGGGCAAGGCCCCATGCTTTAGCCCATTTACCTGATCGAGGTAGCGATAAAACGCCTGCCGATCGGCGACGTCGGGCAGAGTTTCCGGATTGCGGCTGCCCAGCACTCGCAGCTGTACCCACTGCCCCCGAGGGACATCCATGGCTAAATACACGGGGCCAATGGCGTCGTCGGTCACCCACGCATCGATCGCGTAGGTGCCATTGTGCAGAGCGGTGCCCACGGCTAGGGTCATACAAAACAGGACCGATCAATATCTTTGCCACTGTACCCCGTTCTTAATCGGTGCAGAGCTGGGGTGTGCCAATAATTGGTTGCTTTGCTCTAGGGCCGGTCTAGGCCTGTTTAATGTCTGGGATAGCGCTGGGCTAAAAAGGCTTCAGCCTCGGCTGGGGTAGCGATATCGCCGTCGAGTTGGGCGGCAAATAGGGCCTCCAGCATGGGCCGAAAGTGAGGCCCTGGTCGGTAGCCCAGCGCTTTTAGCTGATTGCCGTCGATCAGAGCTGGGGCGACGGCCCACTGCCGCAGATATCGCCAGATTACGGGTCCCAACGTGCGGGGGTGGCGGGCGCTGGCGAGCAGCAGGGTAGCGGTATCGGCTTGGCTAAAGGCCGCGTAGAGCACGCTGGGAGCAGGGTCGGCGGCAACCAGGGTTTGCCAGTGATGCTCACGGTCGTCTAGATGCTGGAGACGCTCAAGGGAGCGATCGCCCAGGTGTAAATCGGCGGCCAGGGTCGAGCGCGCCTCCAGGGGCACCGCAGCCAGCAGCCCCTCCAGCCGCAGTAGCCAGGGCGGCCCCACATCGACCCAATCAAAGCGCTCTAGCCAGCGGCTGAGCCGCCGCAGCTGCCGCCACAGCGTGGGGGTCATGGCCAGATCGTCGTCCAGACAGCGCAGGGCCTGGAGCTGGTCGAGTAGGGCCAGGGCGATCTGCCAGTAGGGTGCTTCGAGGATGTACTTCAGCTCGTTTTTGAGCCGGGTTTGCAGGGCCGGAGCGCGTTTGACCTGGCGCTGCATTTGGGTGTAAGCCCCGCTGGCCAGAGCGTGGTGAATATAGCCCTCGGTCTGAGAATCGAGGCTAAACCCGAGGCGTACCGCAAACCGCACTGCCCGAAAGATACGGGTGGGGTCTTCAATAAAGCTGTTGGCGTGCAGAACGCGAACGATCCCCTGCTGTAGGTCCATCAGGCCGCCAAAATAATCCAGCAGCTGCCCAGCCCCCGGCGAAGTCAGCCGCAGGGCCAGGGCGTTGATCGTAAAGTCGCGGCGATACAGATCTTGCTGAATAGAGCTGGCTTCGACCTCGGGATTGGCCGCTGGGTAGGGGTAAAACTCGGTGCGAGCCGTCGCAATGTCAATCATCAGCCCGGCCAGGACATCGCTGAGATCTTTGCGCCACACCAGGGAGGCCGTCTGAAACCGCCCGTGCACCTGTACATCGACCTCGGGGAAATGCTGTTCGATCGCCGCCGCCAGTTCAACCCCAGCCCCAACCTGAACCGGATTAAGACCGCCATCGACAACCAGATCGATGTCAGGCAGGGCAGTCGAGGCGCGATCGCTGCAGATCAGCAGGTCGCGCACGGCTCCGCCCACCAGGTAGAGGTGCCAGCCTCGGTCCTGGGCTGCAGCCGTGATCTGCTGCAAAATAGCCTGCAAATCGGTTGACAGGTTGGTTTGTAGGGTGTTTTGCAGGGTAGCCGCCGTTGGCCCAGGCAGGGTTGGCTCAGCGGTGGTGAAAGCTGGCTCCTGGTGGAGGTGGCGCAGCAGATCGGTGCGGGTCACGATGCCGACCAGCCCTCCTTCCTGCAATACCGGCAGACGGCCAATGTCGTAGGTCACCATCAGGTGTTTGATCTCAGCCAGGGGGGTGTCTGGGGTCACGGTTCTAAGGTTGGTGGCCATATAGCCCTTCACCGGGGCATGGCTAAAGCCGTGGTGAAGAGCCAGGTCTAAATCGCGGCGGGAGATAATGCCGACCAGGCGATCGCCCTCGTCCACCACCGACAGGCCCGAGTGGCCGTAGCGCAGCAAAATGCGCTGGGCCTCGCGAATGGTGGTATCGGGACGAATAGTGCGCACTGGCGACGACATCAAATCACGAGCGGTGGGCTGCGGCGGCAGCTGCGATCGCGCCTGGTCAATCAACCGCTGCACCACGACCACCGGTTCCGGCGTGGTCATGGTGGCCGAGGCGGCAGTGGGGTGCCCGCCGCCGCCCAGAGGGGTCAAAAGAGCGCCCCAGTTTAGGCGATCGCCCAGTCGACCCCGAGCCCGACTGATCAGGGTTAGTTTTTGAGGAATTGGTTGATTAGGGGTTTGGTCGGGGAGGCCTTCTGAGGACTCTGATCTCTGAGCGGAGCCCTTTTCCTGGCTGGGATAGTAAGCTCCAAACAACAGGGCATCGGCATCGGCCAGCGACATCAACCGTTCGGCCAGCCCCGATAGCCCCGGCAGGTAGCGATCGACCTTGAGCAGTACCCAGACCAGGCGGTGACCCTCCACCGTTTCCACCTGTAGCGCCGCTAGAGCCTCTGTTAGCAGGTCTTGCAGCACCGGGCTGAGCCCTGGTTCGACAAAGTCAGCAATCACCGACAGGCTGGCCCCGTGGGCCATCAGCCAGGCCAGGGCTGCGGCATCGCGAGCGGTGGCGGTCTCGTACAGCAGCGATCCCGTATCCACATGAATACCTAGGGCCATGACCGTGGCCTCAGCCACCGTAGGCTCAATCTGGCTCTGCCGCAGCACTTCTACCACCAGCGTAGTAGCGGCCCCGACGGGTTCAATTCTGTAGACATGCCCTTGGGCCACCCCAACAGCTGGTTCCTTGCCGCTGGGGTGGTGGTCGTAGACATCAATGGGTACCTGATTTGCCACAGCCTGGGTCACCCAATCGGCCGCCGGGCCAAATCGCTCGGGCGCTTGGGCATCGACCAGGGTGAGATGATGAATATGGCTAGGATCTACCGCCCGCCGCTCGATCAGCGGATACTCGTCGCGGTGAAGGGCTAAGAATCGCTGAACCGTAGGATGACAGCCTCCAGTCACCACAATTCGCCGCCCTGGCTGTAGGCGGGCTAGACCCACAGCAGCCCCCAGGGTGTCGAAGTCGGCGGTGGTGTGACAGAGCACTAAATCCATACTTTTGATGCCATGCTTTTCGGAGGTGCCTCTTTCTGATAGCGTACTGGTTAGAGTAGTGTGGCTGTTAACCTCGCTTTGGGCTTTTTGCCAGGTTGCTTACCGCCGTCTCCGCTGCTGTGTTTGAGAGAGCAAAGATAAACCAATGGTCATTCTGTTTCAACTCGCGCTGTTTGCCCTAGTGCTGATGTCTTTTGTGCTGGTGGTGTATGTGCCCGTGGCCTACGCCTCTCCCCAGGACTGGGACCAGTCTAAACGACTTATTTTGTTTGGCTCGATTATTTGGGGCTTGCTGGTGGTCGTAGTTGGCGGCCTCAACTACTTTGTTGTCTAGATACTCATTAATTTATGGCGGTATTTGAGGGCACATTAGTTATCACAGGGTCTCCCCGGTTTGCCATCGTGCTGGGCCGATTCAACGATTTAGTTACGGGCAAACTGCTGGAGGGCTGCCAAGACTGCCTCAAGCGCCACGGTATCGATGTCAACCCCGAGGGTACCCAAGTTGACTATGCCTGGGTGCCCGGTAGCTTTGAGATTTCTCTGGTAGCGAGGCAGCTAGCGCTCAGCGGCCGCTACAACGCTATTATTTGCTTGGGGGCCGTCATTCGCGGCTCTACGCCCCACTTTGACTACGTGGCGGCAGAGGTGGCCAAAGGGGTAGCCGCCGCTGGGTTTCAAACCGGGGTGCCGATCATTTTTGGCGTACTCACCACCGACACCCTGCAGCAGGCCCTAGAGCGGGCCGGCATTAAGGCCAACCACGGCTGGGACTACGCCATGAGCGCCCTCGAAATGGCCAGTCTGATGGGGCAAATTCACTCGGTGATGGGCAGTGGTGCCGGTAACGGTACAGCCCGCCTGGGGCCTGGAGTTGCTGTACCAGCTCAGCCAGTTGTTGCCGCCGAGTCGGACTCGGTTTAAGCTCAAAATCCATTCAAAAAAATGTTGACATAGTCACCGTTTTTTGAGATTCTAGATAAAGTCAAAACCAGCGAACGAGCACTTCCGACTCTGGTTTTTATGCGGGTATAGCTCAGTGGTAGAGCGTCACCTTGCCAAGGTGAATGTCGCGCGTTCGAATCGCGTTACCCGCTTATTGAATGTCAACCCCGTTAGGACGTGCCACCGCTCCCAAACGGCGCTAGATTTTAGGGAATCTCTCAGACGCCCCTATGCCTCTTGTTTTACCGCTGTTTGCCAAGGCCTTTTTTACTCTGTTTGTCGTGATCGACCCGGTGGGGTTAACGCCGTTGTACTTGGCTCTGGTCAGCGATCGCAGCGAAGCCGAGCAAACCCAAATTGCTACCCGAGCCGTGGTTGTATCGGCGGTTATTCTCTTGGTCTTTGGGCTAACTGGGGCCTACGTGCTGCACAACCTGGGCATTAGCCTGCAGGCCTTTCAGATTGCGGCAGGGGTATTACTGTTTAAGATTGCCCTGGATATGATCTTCGTACAGCAGGAGCGGGAGACCAAGGCCGAGGCCGAAGAGGCCGAAGCCCGCCAGGACGTTAGCGTATTTCCCCTAGCGATTCCGCTGATTGCGGGCCCGGGCAGTTTGGCCAGCATTTTGGTGCTATCACGGGAGTCGACCAACTATTACCTGGGCCTCAGCGTAGTGCTGGCGGCGGCGGGTGTAGTGCTGATTCTGTGCTACATTTTTCTGCTGCTGTCGCAGCCCCTGGGTAAGGTGCTGGGCCAGATTGGCATCAACGTAGTCACCCGCGTGCTGGGGGTGTTGCTGGCGGCGCTGGCGGTGCAGTACATGCTCGACGGGTTGCTCAGCGTACTACAACTCCCACCTGCCCAGGCCTTTGGCCTCGATACCGAGCTGCCAAAACTATAAATGACAAGACCCCAGGGTTTGTCAAACCCTGGGGTCTAATGCTGATCCACAGTACTTAGTCCTAAGCCAGCAGCACCTGCCCAGCGGCGTTGACCCCGGCACCAGGGGTGAACTGATCATAGCCCAGGTGGGTGAGGGTAGATTCTAAAGCGGCAACGGCGGTGAGTATGTCGCGATCGCACACAAAGCCCAGGTGACCAATCCGAAAAATCTTACCCTTTAAATGATCCTGACCCCCGGCGAGGACAATGTCAAACTGCTTCTTCATCACCGAACGAATCTGCTCGGCATCCACCCCCTGAGGCATAACGGCGGTGATGGCCGGGCTAGCGCAGTCGTCGGCCCCAAACAGCGGCAGATTGAGGGCCGCCATAGCGGCGCGGGTAGCTCGTTTCTGGCGATCGTGTCGGGTAAAGATCGCCTCTAGCCCCTCTTTCTGCATCATTTTCAGAGCGGCCTGGAGGGCAAAGAACAAGTTCACGGGCGGCGTAAAGGGAGTCGTATTCTTAGCGGCTCCTTTGCTGTAGGGCTTGAGGTCGAGGTAGTACTTGGGTAGGGTCGCCGTTTCGTAAGCCTCCCAAGCCTTGGCGCTGACGCTGACAAAGGCCAAACCGGGCGGAATCATGTAGCCCTTTTGAGAGCCCGAAGCCACCACATCCAGGCCCCATTCATCCACAGGTACCGAGCAAGCCCCAAGGCTGGTTACGGCATCGACCATGATCAGCGCGCCGTGGGCTTTGACGTAGCGATTGATAGTTTCTAGGTCATTGAGCACCCCGGTCGAGGTTTCGCTGTGGGTGATAATCACCGCCTTGATGTCTTTGGCGATGTCAGCTTCCAGGGCCGCCTTGAAGTCGTCGGGGTTGAGGGGTTTGCCCCACTCGGCGGTAATTTCATGGGCATCAAGGCCGTAGGCGCGGGCCACGTCGCCCCAGCGTTCGCCAAATTTGCCGTTGTTGCCCACCAGCACCTTGTCGCCCGCGCTGAGGAAGTTGATGATGCCCGCTTCCATGGCCCCGGTACCGCTAGCGGCCAGCACCAGCACGTCGTTTTGGGTCTGGTGCAGCCACTTAAGGTTTTCGGTAACCTCGGCCATGATGGCGCTAAACTCACCGCTGCGGTGGCCCATGGGGTGCTTGGCCATGGCCATTAACACCTGCTCTGGCACGGGGGTCGGCCCCGGAATCATCAGCATTAACTTGTTATCCATGCCTGCTACTGCCCAACTCTGCAAATGAAGAAACAAACCTTCAGCTTACCAACTAAGGATGGGAGGTTTTGCATTTCTTCGCGGCATCGTAAAAAGTGTTATGCGCCGCCGCAGGTTAGGGTAACGGTTTATGGGGTCTTGCCTGTGGGTTTTGTGGTTACACATCACGCTATGGGCTCAAGAGGCCAGGGTATGCTACTGGCAGGGCAGGCGAGTAGAGTCGCCACCGACGGTATCGTCCCCGATTCAACGTTACCTCAACAACATCCTTATGAATTTTTCTGCCCTTAATCGCCCCCTATTTTTGGCCGTCAGTTATCCCCCCCACAGGGCCTGGAAGTTCTGCTCCCTATGGGTTGGCCTGACGGTTTTAGGTTGTGGATTAGCCATAATCAGCGTCCCCACTGAGCAACCCCGAATTACTCCCTACGTTCTAGGAGCTGCAGTCGGTCTCTTGCAGGGTTCAATGCTGCGGTTGGGGGCTTCGGGGACGGTGCGATGGACTCTGTCCACGATGTTAGGAGTGGTGCTGAGCAGCCTGGTACGGCCTTATGTTGCCTTTCACAGCAGCTTAGTCATGAGTGGGGCCGTAGGAGGCATGATAGTCGGTGGTATTCAAGGGCTGGTCTTTTATACCCAGATTTCTGGCATGGCCTGGTGGGTTTTAGTTCAAGTCATTAGCGGTGCGGTTAGTTGGGGGCTGGGCTGGTTTGTTTTGGGTTCCGTTAGCCGAGCTATCGGCCATACAACCACCGGATTGATTTTGACGAGCTCGGTGGCGATCGCCATGATGTGGGGCATTTCTGCCACCATGACAGGTATGGTGATGTATCGATTGCTGGCTCTACGCCACAATCGCCGTACGCCATTGCTACCCCCTGAATCATGATGACTCCCAGGGTTTCGTCCAGCTCGCCAATGACTTCTGGGGATGGCAAAAATATGTAGCTACGCTGACCCCAGTCTTGTCTAGATTATTTGCAGTTGTGAGCAGCATCCCACTGCCCTGATTTAGCTAGAGCTAACGCTATGTCAGCAGATGCTCCCGCCCTACCAGAGGTCGATATTTAACGATGGCTTTTCCTTTGACCCTGCAAAAGCTTACAGCCCAACCCATTACCCCAGAGAGCTTTGCGCCCTTTGGCCAGGTCATCTTCCCCAGCGCCGACGGAGCCCCCTTTGGCCCAGGCGATGCCCAGCTCAAGCTCGAGGCTGGCGTTCCCCGCTTCTACATCATGACCCTGCTAGACAGGGGCACCCAATTTCGCACCATTACCCGGCACCAGCGCTGCACCCAGTGCCTCGGGGCGCTGGAGGGCAAAGACTGGGTCATAGGAGTAGCGCCACCCGGATCATCTGAACAGCCCGACTCGCAGAGCATTCAGGCCTTCCATATCCCCGGCAACTGCTTTATCAAACTAGATCTGGGCACCTGGCACGCTGGGCCATATTTCACGCATCCTAGCGTTAGCTTCTACAACTTGGAGCTGAGCGATACGAACGTTACCGACCACCAGACCTGTGATTTAGTGCAGGCGTTTGGGCTGGAGTTTGAGATTGTCGGTGGGGAGTAATGGGGTGATGGGGTGATGGGATGGATCAGACACATCACTCTCCTACTCCATTGCTACCGACCCTACCGGGCGATCGCACCCTCCACGGCTTCAGCCAGCAACGGCGGCAGCACGTAGGCCGTGGCCTGCTTAATGGCGGGCGATCGCAGCCCGTAGGGCACCTTCCCCGTCTCGGCGGCGGCGTACTGGCGACAAAACTCCGTCAGCTCTGGGGCCGCCTGGTGGGGTGAGAGGTCGTTAAAGATAAACGTTAGCTTGCCAGGGGCGGTGAGGGCGGCATTGCAGGCGCGATCGCAGGCGGCCATACAGCGCACCGGCTGAATCATAACCTCCTCGCTTAGAGACTTAGTCAACTGTTCAAGCAGGCGCTGTCCCCCGATTATGCCTTCAGCCGTTTCAACGGCGGGACCTTTGCACAGAGCGCAGACAAATAGCGTGGGTTTTTGGGTCATTGAGTTTTAGACAATAGGGTTCGTAGAGATCGCCAGCGATCCATCGGTCGAGGTCGGCTGACGGAGAAAAATAGCGTTAGGGGGCCGGGGAGAGGTTGAACTCCGCCTGGCGAGTCTGGGACGGATCGCGACGCGAAGCACCCATTTGGCGAGAGCATTCCGGCGGCGGCACCGCCCACCCCTGTAAATGGGTGATGTAGGGCTGCGCGTCGCCCAGCAGCAGCAAAATGATGTCCTGGGCTGGTTCATATCCGGCAACGACGGTATCTAGGGCAGGCCAGTGCTCGGCGGCCAGTCCTAGCCCCTGCCAGCGGTTCGGCAGTGCCGCCTGGGCCACAAACTCGGCAGTGTAGGCAACTGGATCAATACCCCAGTCGATAGCGGCGCTAACGCCTCGCACTTCGCATTGCACCAGGCCTCGGCCCTGGCGCAAAAAACCCTGCCAGGCCACATAGCCGAGGGGGAGCCAATATTCGCGAATAAACAGCGGCTGCCAGTCGCCAAAGCAGCCCTGCCACACAGCATCTTTAACTCGCATAGCCACTACCCCGCCCCGAAAAAAAGCAGCGCAGCAGCTGTAAACCTATGCCCAGGGTGAAAATTTCCCAGGCTAAACCAAAGACCATGATTAGTCATCTGTACCTCGCAGATGGAATATGACGTGAACATCCATCGGCGGGCATTCTGACTCACTCGATTTTGGATTTCAGATGTCAGATTTTGGACAGGTATCAATCCAAAATCGCAACGCTAAAATCGCAAATCGGCTTACAGCTGCGGGACAGTGGCAGATTTACACTGCGCTTTCCCCGTTTCCTTCAGCGGCTGACCCCCGCTAAAACCGACAGAGTTGAATCGTAGCACCTGGGCGACGTGGTGGGGCCAGTCAGCCTCAATTCTTGACCTGTAGTCACACCCTCACCCAGCCCTGGCCCTAGCGCTCCTGAGGGGCTTTGCGGCAGCGGTACGCCGCCATGTAGACCACGTTGTCGCCAGCTCGATGATCGCTGTGGGGAGCTACCAACCCAACGGCTTTGACCTGCTTGGCCAGGGTCAGAGGCAGGATAGAGCCAGGTTCGGGGGGCACCCACAGCTGCTTGAAGCTGACGTTAAGCTCTACGTTGGGGGCCCAATCCTGCTGTCGAATCCAGCAGCGATCGCGATCGCATCGCACAACCACAAAGTCTGGTACATGGTTGTCTTGCCCCTTGAGGCGCACCCGTGACCCGGGCCGAATTGTTAAGGAAGCCATAGCGCTGCACCTAAATAGGCTAGCTGGTATAGATCCAACAATAGTTCATTTGAACTGACATTTAAATGGGGTATATACCAAAAATTAATTATTTCTTCATTCTAAAAGATCCGGACGAGGTTTGGGGTTGATGAGCAGCGCTAAGGGGGTTAACGCTAGATTTAGAAGGCTGGTCAGCGGCTCTTACCAGAGCGGGTGACCACAACTGGTGTTCCGCCGCTAGCTCAAGCGCTCGGGCAGATGTAGAACATTATGGAATCGAGTTATCTATGCCACTTCAGACTCCACCGCTACCCCTGACTCAGGTGCTTCAGCAGCGCCGCGATCGCCTCGCCGATTTGCACCCAAATCCGGTGGTGCTGTGGTCAGGGCAGGCGATGCCGCGCAACTTCCCGGCCAATGTTTACCCCTTTCGGGCCAACAGTCACTTCCTGTATTTCGCCGGACGGCCCCTAGCCAATGCTGCCATTCATCTAGAGGGTGGCCGGTTAACCCTATTTATGGATGACCCATCCCCAGAGGCCGCTCTTTGGCATGGGCCCACCGCCAGCCGCGATGCGATCGCGGCTGAAATCGGAGCGATCGCGGCCTATCCCTACAACGATGCAAATCTTTACCTCACAGAGGCGGCTACCCTACCCGCTCAGGCTGCCGCCCACCCAACTCGCAGCCAGGTGCTAGTCGAGGCTCTAGTCGCCCTACGGCTGCACCACGACGACGAGGCGTTGGCGCAGATTAAACGCGCCGCTGCGGTATCAGTCGCCGCCCACCGAGCCGGCATGGCCGCTACTCCCAGAGTTACCACCGAAGCCGCAGTGCGGGCCGCTATGGAGCAGGTAATCATGGCCCAGAACATGACCTGCGCCTACAACAGCATTGTCACCGTCCACGGCGAAGTGCTGCACAACGAGCAGTACCACCATACCCTGGTGCCCGGCGACCTGCTGCTGGCCGATGTCGGAGCCGAAGCCCCTAGCGGCTGGGCCTCAGATATTACCCGCACCTGGCCGGTGTCGGGGCGATTTAGCGCCCCCCAGCGAGATATCTACGACGTGGTGCTAGAGGCCCACGATGCCTGCATTGCCGCCGCCCGTCCCGGCGTTGAGTACCGCGATCTGCACCTGCTCGCCTGCCGTACTCTGACTGCCGGGTTGGTTGATTTGGGCCTGCTCAAGGGCCACCCCGACAGCCTGGTGGAGCAAGATATCCACACGCTATTCTTTCCCCATGGCGTGGGGCATTTATTGGGGCTAGATGTGCACGATATGGAAGATCTGGGCGATGTGGCGGGCTATGCCCAGGGACGCAGCCGCAGCGATCGCTTTGGGCTCAAGTTTCTGCGACTCGATCGGCCCCTGGCAGCCAATATGGTGGTTACCATCGAGCCAGGATTTTATCAAGTACCCGGCATTTTAGGCCCGGCCCGGCAGTCGGGTCGGTACAGCGATACGGTCAATTGGGATCGTCTGGATGACTTTCAAAAGGTGCGCGGCATTCGTATCGAAGACGATGTGCAGATTACGGCTACCGGCTGCACCGTCTTGACCGCCAAGTTACCAACCGCCGCAGCCGCCATTGAGGACTTGGTGAGCGCCGACTGCCCTAAGTGAGTAGAAGGTAGGGACTATTTTTGAAAGCGGAAGAGCTAGGGAGCCAAGCGAGCCAAAACAGTGGGTGGATCTCACCTTTCGAGGGCTAGCCGAGTTGAGCCTATTCCATCTCTCTTAAGACTGATATGATTATAGTGAGCAGTTTTGAACCGTTCCCTATGGATTCTGCAAATCTTACGGCTCAGTCTCAGCCTAATCTCAAAGTTGGTTTAGGTCGGGTGCTGATTGTCGAAGACGAAGAGCTGATTCGAGAAACGGTGGCCCTGGCGTTGGCCGAAGAAGGGTTCGACATTCTTGTCGCCGCCGACGGTTTAACCGCGCTAGATATGCTGGGAGGCACCTCGGTACTAAGTCGCACCGACAGACCAGAAATTAATCTGGTGGTGCTAGATCTCATGCTGCCCGGAATGAATGGGCTTGATCTATGCCGACTGCTGCGTCATCAGGGTATCGACGTGCCCATTCTAGTGCTCAGCGCCAAGGGCACCGAAACCGATCGGGTTGTAGGGCTTGAAATTGGGGCCGATGACTACCTTACCAAGCCCTTTGGCATGCGCGAACTGGTCGCTAGCTGTCGAGCCCTACTGCGGCGGCAGCGAGGCAAATCTACCGCCGAACAAGACGACGTGCTCAAGTTTGAAGCGATTGCGCTGCACCCCCGGGAGTGCCGAGTTTTTCTGCATGGGACAGAAATCAACCTTTCTCCCAAAGAATTTCGGATTTTAGAGCTATTTATGGGTCAGCCCCGACGGGTGTGGTCCCGCGATCAAATTATTGATCACGTTTGGGGCCACGACTTTATGGGCGACAACAAAACCGTAGACGTGCATATTCGCTGGATTCGCGAAAAGCTGGAGGTTGACCCCAGCCATCCCCAGTACCTTAAAACCGTGCGGGGCTTTGGCTACCGTCTGGGCTAATACGAGGCCCCCAGCCGTGTACAAAGCATTTTGGTTCTAAGGACGACACATTGTTAAGCGTGGCGGAGTGTTTACTCCGAAACAGTTTAACTTCAGCAACAAATAAACCCGCTACTCGGATTCTCGTTTAGGCTATGGATGCAGGGGTGCTTAACTGGACTGCGTGTCAGGGTCTAGATCGTGGCCGTTGGCCATTGAGTTTCTTCTGCCTATGCTTTAGACCAGGTGTAACGTCATGCCGCTAACGATATTAATTGCGGAAGACGATGAAGGCACTCGCCTTTCGCTATGCGACTACTTAGAGTTTGAGGGCTACTCTGTGCTGATGGCCAGCCATGGTGAAATGGCGCTACAGCAGGTATTTAGCCATCAACCTCAGTTGATTATTACCGACGTTGGTATGCCTGGGTTAGACGGCTATTCCCTGGTGCAAAAGGTGCGTCAGTTTCCAGCGTTTCGGCTGCTGCCGGTTATTTTTCTCACCGCCCACACTCGAACCAAGGATCGGATTAAGGGCTACCAGCTGGGCTGCGACCTATACCTGCCCAAACCCTTTGAGCTACAGGAGGTTGGGGCGATCGTGCGCAATCTGCTGGAGCGATCGCAGCTGATTCAGTCGGCTTGGATTCAGCAGGTGGCGCTGAGTACGGCCCAGCAGCGCGCTATGCAGACAAATGCGTCACCGCTGGATTCATCTCCATTACCACCCGAGATCACCCCGCCCCCCCTCACCGGGGCGGATGTTCCCTGGTCTTCTGCCACCATCGATGTGGCAGCTGACTTTACCACCCGTGAGCAAGATGTTTTGGCCCTGCTGTCAGACGGGTTGTCGAATGCTCAAATCGGCGATCGCCTGTTTTTAAGCCCTAGAACCGTCGAGAAGTACGTCAGCAGTCTGCTGCGCAAAACTGACACCAGCAACCGTTCTGAGCTGCTGCGGTTTGCCATCAGCCATCACCTAGTGCCCTAGGGCTCAATCAGCGAGTCAGCGCGGCGAGTGTAGTTCAACCTGCGAGCACTAGTCTGCGCCAATACCGCAGGTTTACCAGCTCCAAGCTGTTGGTACTTAAACCTCAGAGACCTCTTTGCTGTGGCACGCTCTTTAAACCCAATCTTGCTGCTGTTGCTACTGCCGCTGGCTAGCTGTCAGTGGCCCTCCACCCCCAGTCCGCCGTCTCAGCCGACATCGCCGGACCCAGGCGAGACGAGGTCACCAGCCAACGATACCCTGGTGATTCCGGGGCAGAGGGTTGGTCCGGTTACCGCCGAGACCAGCCGAGCCGATTTAGCCGCCCGCTATGGCGAGACCGCCCTCGAAGATGCCCCTATTCCGATGGGAGAGGGCACCACAGCCGCTGGAACCATTGTTATCCCTGGCCCCAACCAGCAGTTTTCGGTGGTGTGGCAAGACGCCAGCCAAACTCAGCCCGAGCTGATCCGAGACTTTGGCCCCGCTTGGCAAACCCCAGAAGGACTAGGGGTTGGCGTTCCCTATGCAGAGGTAGAAGCCATTCTAGGCACCTTTCAAATCTACGGCTTTGCCTGGGACTATAGCGGCACGGTGGCTCTGGCCGGTAGTCAGCTAGACCAGTATGACGGCTACCTGCTGCTGCGGCTGAGTCCAGCAGAGAAAGACATCGATCAACATCCTGAGGCCTACCGGGCGATGATGGGCAGTCAGCTCTTCGCCAGCGCTAACCCCAACTTAGACCTGTTAGCCCCCACCATTTACGAGATGGTGGTGTACTTTGAGCGGCTACCCTAGCTCGATAGCCCGCTGCGGGTGGGGTAGCGACGCAGTAGCGCAAAGAACCCCTGACCATTGAAGCTGCGCGGATCTATGCGGCTACCGGAGCGATCGACCGCCTGGTGGGTGGTAATGCGGCTGTCGGGAATAGTCGTTTGGGCCAGCAGCCAGGCTAGAGAGGCATACTGGGCTTGGGTATAACCGCTGTGGCTACGGCGGTTGTTCATGCCGTCGCCTGGGGTTTCTAGGGAGATGTGGTAAGCAAAGTTGTTGACCGAGGGCGGGAATGCCCGGTTGGTGCGCACCGTTTCGGCCCCATTGGGGCCATCAAAGACTGAGTTTCCGGCCCCAAACGCTCGTTTCTCAGGCGGCACGATGTAGTAAATCGTGCCGTCGCGGCCAATCAGGGCGTGGTAGCTGACCTGATCCTGGTCGCGGGGGTGGTGGGTGCGAAAAAGACCCAGAGCGCTCTGGGCCGAGCCCACGGTCTCGTGCAGCACAGCAATAAAGTCGTTGTGCAGCACCCGTCCATCAATGTCGGTGGCGTAGCGATCGCCGAAGTTAGAGGGGTCGGCCAGAGCCGTAACCTGACGCGGTGGGGCCGCCTGGGCCAGCTGTAGGTCGGTGTAGTTGGCAGGGGTAACACCGCTGCCGCCCGACGGCAGCGACTTGAGGACCTGTAGTGACGCCTCGGCTGTAGCTTGAATGGGAGATAGATGGCTCACTATCAGTTGATTGGGTAATTGAGAGGGCAGCGGTGACGCTACCCGAGCCGAGGCCAGCCCCGCACTCAGCAGCGCGACCAAAAATCCGGCTAAAGCGATCCAAATCCAGCGACGAGCCACGGCGGCTTCTCCCAGTGCAGTGAGCTGTTTATTTTGTAGCGCGAAACTAACTAAATAAAAGTTCCTCCTGCGATCAAATCGTCAGGAGGCCCAGCGATCGAGGGCGCGCTTTCCCCCCCAGCGGGCCACAATTTCATCGTCATAACTATCAGCAATGCGAATGACGGTGGTGACCGAATGGTTTAATTCCAGGCGATCGCAAGTTTCGCCCACTAGACTGTGTTCAAACACGATGTCGTCTTCAGCATCGTAGGCAAAGCGGCCGAAGTAAATACCATTGTTTTCGCGCAGCAAATAATAGCTCAGTTCAGCGGTGAGCTGAATATCAGTGACCACGTAAGATCGAGTTGTGATCAGGGTTTCATCTTGATGCCAAGGCACTACGCGGGTGGAAGCCACAGCGGATCCAAAGTTGACAATAAACAGAGGTTCATCCTCAAAAACCACCAGCGATTCGCCAAACAGCTCATGCATCCAAGGCAAAATACGATGGTAGACCGCCTCCTGACCGGGGGTTCTAAACTCCATAACACTACTCATACGGGGGGCGAACAGCAAAACCTCAGCCTTAGGCTCAAGCCCTAACAGATTATCCTTAGAGCAGCCCCAAAGCAAAGCTGTTTCGGTATGGTTTCGCTATTGATTGGGAAAGGAAAAATAAGACAATCTAGGCTACACACCGTCGGCGATCGCCCCACCCTGCTTAGATGGCCTACTGGAATGCTCAAGCCGTAACATCTACCGCGTCATGCCCATGTCCTGCATTGTATTTACCGACCTCGACGGCACCCTGCTCAACGGCGAAACTTACGCCTATGCAGCGGCTCTGCCCACCCTGACCAAGCTCAGTGCTCTGGGCATTCCGGTGGTGCCGGTGACTAGCAAAACCTGCCAAGAAGTAGCCCAGCTGCGTCAGGATGCCGGGCTGCGCGATCCCTTCGTGGTCGAGAACGGCAGCGCCGTCTATATTCCGACGGAGCAAACTCGCTTTGCCCTGCCGCCGGGCGAGACTACCGACGGCTATCGGGTGCTGCAGCTGGGCTGTAACTACGTGACCGCCCGGGCGGGGCTGAAGGCGATCGCCCAGGATCTGGGCCGTCCCCTCAAAGGCTTTGGCGACTGGAGCGTTGACCAGGTGGTGCAGCTCACGGGCCTGTCGCCCGATGAAGCCAAGCAGGCCAAGGCCCGAGAGTTTAGCGAACCCTTTATGACCCCCAAAAATGTGCCCCCCGACCAGCTGCGGGAGGCGGTAGAGGCGATGGGCTTTCGGGTGGTGATTGGCGATCGCTTTTCGCACCTGATCGGGGCCGAGGCGGGCAAGGGTAGGGCCGTACAGCAGCTAGTGCAGCTCTTTAAGACCAGCCATCCCGACGCTAAAACCATTGTCACCATTGGCTTGGGCAACAGCCCCAACGACCTCGATATGCTCGAAAACGTCGACTACCCGATTGTGCTGCCCAGTGCCCACGGCCCCCACCCCCAGCTGGTTGACCGGGGCTGGCCCGTTGCCCCGGCCCCCGCCCCAGAAGGATGGGCCAGGGCGGTCGAGAATGCGCTGACGCAGCTTGCGTCCTAGTCCGGAGCTGGCCCCTGCACCTCTACACGGATGTTTGAAGCTCCTGTAAACCTGGGGGGTGAGGCGGCCCAGCGATCGCCCAGGTCAACTAAGGTACCAGTGGACAAATTAGGTCCCTGGCTTGTCGGTGGCCGCCAGGCCTGAGCCTGGCGAGACAATTTGGGCAACCTGAAAACATCTATTCGATCGGGGAAGATTGGCAGGTATGACTCTAACAAGCAGTTTGCTCACGGCAACCCTAGCCCTTATCCCGCTGCTGCTGCTGGTAACATCGGCCTTTCTGGCCCTGGAATGTCTGGCGGCCCTACCAAGCCGAACCCCGGCCCCAGCTAACCCTGCCCTTGCCCTACCCGCCGATCTTGCCTTAGCGGTGCTGGTGCCCGCCCACAACGAAGCGGGCGGCATTAGTCCCACCCTGGCTACAATCACGCCGCAGCTACGGCCCGGCGATCGCCTCGTGGTGGTTGCTGACAACTGCACCGACGCTACCGCTGCCGAAGCTCGCCAGGCTGGGGCCACCGTGATTGAACGTCAGGACTTGACCCAGCGCGGCAAGGGCTATGCCCTCGATTTTGGCCTCCGCTACCTGGCCAATGATGCCCCCGATGTGGTGATCTTTGTCGATGCCGACTGCATCCTGCACCCCGGTGGTCTGGCTACGCTGGTTAGCCAGGCCCAGCGCACCAAGCGTCCCGTCCAGGCCGTTTATTTAATGGAAAAGCCCGCTAACCCTGGGCTTAAGGATGGTATTTCGGCCTTTGCCTTCAAGGTCAAAAACTGGGTGCGCCCCCTGGGCCTGTACCAGCTGGGCCAACCCTGTCTGCTGACCGGAACCGGCATCGCCCTGCCCTGGGCAGCGGCAACCTCGGTGAGCATCGCCAGCGGCCATATCGTCGAAGATATGAAGCTAGGTCTTGACCTGGCCCTAGCGGGCTACGCCCCTCAGTTTTGTCAGGCGGCTCGGGTGACCAGCCGCTTGCCCAGCGGGGAGCAGGCGGCGACCACCCAGCGCACCCGCTGGGAGCACGGCCACCTGCAAATTTTTATTGAGTACGTGCCCAAGCTGTTGGGCCAGGCCCTCAAGCAGCGACGACCGGACCTACTGGCGCTGGCGCTGGAGCTGTCGGTGCTGCCGATTACCCTTCAGGTCTTGGCCGTGGTCGCGATCGCCCTCCTCAGCCTGGTCTTAGCTATTGCTGGCCTCAGCTGGCTGCCCGCCTACCTGGCCTTGGGAGCCCTGGCCTGCTTAGTCGCTGTTATCGGCCTGGCCTGGCTAGGCTACGGTCGCGCCGACCTGTCGCTGCGCGATATTCTCGGGGTGCCCGCCTACATGCTGAGCAAGTCTTCGATCTTCTCTAAGTTTTTGACCAAGCCCGAGCAGAGCTGGATTCGCACCGATCGCGACGGTTAGATAAGGGGCGTAGGGTGCATTGTGCTTCGCACGAATGCACCGCAAGGATAAGGCTCCCAAAGCGGTGCATTGCTGCGCGAATGCACCCTACAGTTCATTGATCAAATAATCAAGCTCGACGCGGGGTTGTCACTCGTTCAAAGCTCCCACGACCACACTCTTTCTCAAATTCTTGAATAATCCACTCAGGCCTCTTTCCAGCCCGTTTGGCACACTTCTGAAGGTATTCTAAGAACTCTATAACCTGCTCTTGAGTTGGATGATTACCCAGGATTGAGCCTAAACACCATTCATCTTTCGGGAAACGGCCACAGTGTCGCTTAAATAGGCCTATTGCAGCATCAGGGGAGTTGCCATCACATCTATTCTTGTTACTTCTTTTCCAACGGTTATAGGCGCTAAGTCTCTGGCCATGAAAGAGTTTTTTTAAGATAGAAATATCGTCAATTTGGTGAGCTTGCTCAACCGAGTAAACTTCTACCAAGTCTTCTAGGTTAAGAACTCGCTCAGTAATCCACTGATGATTGCACTCTGGACATTGAACAACAAAGGACAGCACCATATAGCCACACTGTGGACAAGGTTTTTTGGGCGGTGGACTACCGCCACCAGTGCTCTGCTCCTGCACCGGCAGGTGGTAGTCCTTAATGTCTTCGGGAAAGCCCAGACGCTCCAGGTTTCCGGCCTGGTCGAGAATGATGCCGTACGGCTTGCCCGTCTGAGGCGAGATCCGCATCACCCGGCCAATCTGTTGCAGATGCAGGGCGCTGGATTGAGTGGGTCGCAGCATTAGCCCCACCTCCACGCTGGGTTCGTCAAAGCCAATGCTGATTACGTTGCAGGAGGTGAGCACCAGGATTTGCTCGTCCCGCAGGTCGCTGTACATACGCTTGCGGTCTTTGATCGGGGTGCCACCCTCCACTGTGTCAGAGGGGATACCAGCGGCGTTAAAGGCGTCAGCAACGTGGCGGGCGTGCTCAATGTCGACACAGAAGGCAATCGTGCGCTTGCCGGGGCAGAGGCGACGCCACTCGCGAACGATTTTGTCGATCAGCTCAGGGCGATCGCAGGCATTCTTCAGCCCTACCTCGTCGTAGTCGCCCCGTACGGTTTTGACTTCCTTCAGGTTCGCTACTCCGTCCGGCGGCATGCTGTAGTACTTCATCGGGGCCAAAAAGCCGCGCTGCTGCAGGTCGCTGGGCACGGGCGAAGCCACCAGAGTATCCATGTAGTCGCCCAACTGTTCTTTGCCCAGTCGCTCAGGGGTAGCGGTCATGACCAGGTGTACCGCGTCGGGAAAGGTCTTGAGCACCTTTTTGCCCACCTGGCTAAACAGGGTGATGTGGCCTTCGTCGTAAAACACGACATCGGGCACCCACTGCTGCCACCAGCGGCGCTTCGCCATGGTTTGAATACTAGCGATCTGAATCGGGGCCTCGCGGTTTTCTTCCCAACCCGCCTTGATGAAGCCGCAGTGCAGCCCAAAAGCCTGCATTTTTTCGTAGGTCTGGCCCACCAGCACGTCCAAATGCACTAGGAACATCAGCCGCTTGCCCGCCCTCTCGGCGTGAGCACAAATTTGCCCGCTAATCACCGTTTTGCCTGCCCCGGTACCCGCCACGATCGCCACTCGCTTGTGCCCTTCATTGAGCTTGCGATAGAGGTCATTGATCAGGTCAATCTGGTAGGGGCGGAGTTGGGGGGGCATAGGGGCGATTCTGGACGGCGGATTTTAGATTTTGGATTGGGAGTCAGCCCCAAGATCCAAACGCCAAAATCTAAAACTCATAATAAACGAGTACTATGACCTATCTCCGCGATCAAGGGTGACTGGCCCAGGGCGCTATCATGCAGGTAACGAAATTCAGGGACAACGCTTGAGCATGGAAACTCGTAGGCTGGGCCAAACCGATATCGAGATCACGCCGCTGATTTTTGGTACCTGGCAGGCGGGCAAGAGCGGCTGGGTCGGGGTTGAAGATCAGGCGGTGATCGACGCGATGCAGGCAGCACTGGATGCGGGGATCACCACCTTTGATACGGCGGAGGTCTACGGCAACGGTCATTCAGAGGAGCTTGTTGGCAAGGCACTGGGGGATAGACGCGATCGCGTCATTCTAGCCACCAAAGTCTTTGCCAACCACCTTAAGGCCGATCAGGTGATCGAGGCCTGCGAAAATTCGCTCAGGCGCATGCAAACCGAGGTAATCGACCTGTACCAGATCCACTGGCCCGCCGGATCCTTCAACAGCGAGATTGTACCCCTTGGTGAGACCATGGGGGCGCTGAACCAGCTCAAGGATCAGGGCAAGATTCGGGCGATTGGGGTGTCAAATTTTTCAGTACAGCAAATCGAAGAGGCGATGTCCTACGGCCGCATCGATAGCCTGCAACCGCCCTACTCCCTCTTCTGGCGCGGGGTCGAGGCCGAGCTGATGCCCTACTGCGTGGAGAATGATCTCACCATCCTGGCCTACTCCGCCCTGGCCCAGGGGCTACTCACGGGCAAATTCGGTCCCGACCACCAGTTTCCCAAAGAAGACATTCGCAGCAAAAACAAGCTGTTTCAGCCGCCGCTGTACGACAAAGCCCAGGACGCCCTGGCTAAGCTCAAGCCCATTGCGGAGCGTCACCACACCACCCTGGGCAACCTGGCCCTGGCCTGGCTGATCGCCCAGCCCCAGACCACGGCGATCGTCGGTGCGCGCAACGTTGACCAGGCCAAAGAAAATGCTCAGGCGGCTTCCGTATCGCTATCGCTTGAAGACCTGACAGAGATCGACACCATCAGCCGCACCGTAACCGATCATCTGCCCACCGATCCAGTAATGTGGAACTTTGGCTAACTTGACTGTGCCTACGGCCTTTGGGGCGATACCCGTTCGGTTCCTTTTTTCTGTACAGACATGATGGACTGGCTGCTTGACCCACTCAGCTATGACTTTATGCGCCAGGCGCTGATGGCCAGCGTGCTGGTGGGCATCCTCTGCCCCATCATCGGAACTTACTTGATTGTGCAGCGGATGGCTATGCTGGGCGATGTGGTGGCCCACGGGGTGCTGCCGGGGCTCGCGATCGCCAGCTTTTTAATATCCCGGTTCTGGTTGGGGCCTTTACCTGCGGTCTATTTAGCACCTTTGTCATCACCTGGATTCGCACCCAATCGCGGATTAAGTCGGATACCGCCATGGCCATTACCTTTTCCACCTTCTTCTCCCTAGGCATTGCGTTGCTGACGCTGCTAGGCACCCGCGTATCCCTGGAGCAGCTATTGTTTGGCGACATTCTCAGCATTACCCCTAGCGATGTCTGGCAAATTGGTGCGATCGCTGGACTAGTGCTGGTCGGCGTCAGCTTGTTTTACAAAGAGCTGCTGTTCTTCACCTTCGACCCCCTCGGGGCCGAAGCCCTGGGGCTACCGATCTACCGCCTTAATCTGGGCCTGATGGCTGCCATTACTCTAGCCATTATCGCAGGCGTCAAAACCGTTGGCGTTATTCTCGTTGTTGCCCTCATGGTCGGTCCGGCGGCTACCGCCTACCTGATCGTTAAAGAACTCCACTGGATGATGATGCTCGGTTCAATTCTGGGAGTGCTGTTTGGGGCGGTAGGCATGTACTGTAGCTACTATCTGGATATTCCCTCGGGGCCTGCGATCGCCTTGACAGTATTTGGAGGTTTTTTGCTGGCTCTGCTTTTGAGCCCTCGCCAGGGCATCCTTAGCCGATGGCTAAGCGGCTACACCTGAGCAGTACGAGCACTCAGGCTCAGATATCTCGCCAGGCATTGTACAGTTGCAGCAAACCAAAGGGCGGGTGCCAAGGTGCGGTATTGTATCTGTGATCCAGATCCATATATGCAAGGTAGCTAATCAGTGACAATTGTCCTGAAACCTCTCAAAGCTCTGTGGCATCGTAAAAAAGCGTTGGTAAAGCGTTTTCTGCCACTCAATGACCCTCAATGGGCCAAGTTAAACCTCCTAAAAACCCTGGTTCAGCGAGATTTAGAAGGGCGGTATAAAGGGTCTATTTTAGGAAAGTTCTGGCCTCTTATCAATCAGGTGTCTCAACTGCTGATTTACACCTATGTCTTTGGCATCGTGCTCCAGGTCAAGCTAAGCCTAACGGGGTTACCCCAGGACAGTTCCTTTGTCTTTGGGTTGTGGCTGTTTGCCGGTTTAGTACCCTGGATTGCCTTCAGCACTGGGCTAGCTCAATCGGCTGTTGCAGTCATTCAGCAGCCTAACCTGGTGAAAAAAGTGGTTTTTCCCCTGACGCTGCTGCCCCTAGTGCCAATTCTCTCCAGCTTTATTGAAAGTACTTTTGGGCTAATGGCGCTAATTACCCTTGTTGCGCTGCTCACCCAAACGTTACATTTAACCCTGCTGCTATTGCCCTTAGTCTGGCTCCCCCAGTTGTGTCTGAGTGCCGGACTGGGTTTTTTGATGGCTGGGCTAACGGTATTCTTACGCGATATTCCCCAAACGCTAGCTGTGGTTCTCAATTTGTGGTTCTATGCTACGCCTCTAATTTACCCCGTCGATCTAATTCCACAACCGTTTCAGCAATGGGTATTCTGGTTCAACCCGATGGCGACCATTGGCGAACTATACCGCGACATGGTTTTAACCGGAACTGTGACCCATTGGAGCGAATGGGCCGTTGCGACATCAATATCTATACTGATTTTGCTGGGGGGTTTTTGGTGTTATCGAAAGCTTCGACCCGCATTTGCTGACGTGCTCTAGCCCTATTAGTACAATAAATTTTCACCTCTAGGCAGTTTTAGTATTAGCCAAGAAATTATTCCAACAACTAGCCATAATGGCCAAGCGCGAAGGACTTTAGGAAACGATGAATGAGGAATTGCTGATTTCGCTGCGGAATGTATCGAAGGTCTACAAGCGATATCATCAACCTATCGACCGTCTCAAGGAAATCTTATTGCCCAGTAAACCCAGGGCAGAAGAGTTTTGGGCCGTACGAGATATTAATCTGGAAGTTTCGCATGGCGAAACCCTAGGCATTATTGGGCGCAATGGCTCTGGCAAAAGCACACTGCTACAAATCATTGCGGGAACTCTAACCCCAACCGTTGGCGAAATCCAGGTCAATGGCCGTATCTCAGCTCTTTTGGAACTAGGAAGCGGGTTTAATCCAGAGTTTACGGGGAGACAAAACGTATTTTTTAATGGCCGTCTTCTAGGGTTAACCCAAGAAGAAATCGAGAACAGGTTTGATTCTATAACAAGCTTCGCTGATATTGGAGATTTTCTAGATCAACCTGTAAAAACCTATTCTAGCGGTATGTTCGTTCGACTAGCCTTTTCTGTTGCCGTTAATGTTGATCCTAAAATTCTAATTGTGGATGAAGCTCTGGCCGTCGGAGATATATTTTTTCAACAGAAGTGTTTTGACAAGATGCGGCAGCTCCAAGAAAATGGAAGCACTCTTTTGTTTGTTTCTCATGATTCATCCGCCGTCTACAAGCTTTGTAATAGAGCCATACTTTTAGAGAATGGGTCTTTGGTTCTAAATAGTCAACCGAAACAGGTAATAGACCTGTACGAGGCAAAGATGATGAAAGAATCAGATCGGGACCCCAATCTCCTTGACGTCAATGTAATCTACAAAAGTAACCAATCACTGAACGAACCAGAGAAAAGAGAGTCCACTGAAGTAAGACATGAAGACGTTGAAGAAGTAAGACTTCAAAGGCAAGAAGTCAGCATTCGATCGGTTGAGTTGAAGAATATAGAAGGAAAATCTGTTCAAAGCGTGTTAATTGATCAACCGGTAAAGTTAGTAGTTAGGCTTCAATTTCATAAAGATTTTCAAGATCCCCACGTTGGCTTCAAAATTCGAGATCGGACAGGCCTAGATTTATTTATGACTAATACTCATGTCATGAAGAAATCACTAGGAGCTGTAAAAGCCAATGAGATTTTAGAGGTCAAGTTTAGATTTTGTGCATCTATGTATGAGGGTCAATATACAGTGACCATTGGCATATCTGACAGCGACTATGGCCAAGGCCTTTTTCGCACGATCCTAGCATACGTCCACAATGTTCTTTCGTTTCGAGTAGAACGAGATCCAGAAGCGCTCCTTTGGTGGGGTATTGTCAGTCTTAACCCAACACTAGAAATAATGCACGAAAAAAATTAACTCATGATTGCAAGGATTAACGAGTCTTATTTTCAGTCAAAGCATAAAGGTTTACAAGTGAGCATGCAATGAACGCAAAAAGCCCTCTCACTAATGGTGAAAATGTAACCCTCTTAAAATCTTTTTCCAGGGAAAAGGTCGTTGAAGACTGGAAGCAATCATTCGATATTGACATTAGCTCAGAACTTGAATCTTGTTCTGAGTTTTATCTTTACCGATGTAATGATACGGGGCTCCGATTCTTTTATCCTAAAAAGGTTACTGGCTCAGCCCTATTATATGAAAAACTCATGAATTTTGACTGGTATTACATGTCAGACAAATGGGAATACAAATTAGCACTCCGAGATTTACGTAACAGGAAAAAGATTCTAGAAATAGGATGCGGACATGGCCATTTTGTGTGTTCAGCGACTGAAAACGGCTTTCAAATTGAAGGAATTGACTCTAATGAAAAGGCAGTAGCTGATGCCCAAAAGAAGGGGCTCAACGTCTATTTGCTGTCAGCTCAAGATCTTTTGTCAAAGGGAGAACCTTTATATGATTGCTTATGCAGTTTTCAAGTTTTAGAGCATCTTGCCAATCCGATGAGCTTTCTGCTGACCTGTATGGATCTTCTGACAGCGAACGGCTTATTGCTATTAAGCGTTCCCAATATAAACAGTTTCTTAAAATATGAAGATAATCTGTTAGATATGCCCCCTCATCATATGTCCCAGTGGTCTATTCATTCTTTTCGCTCTTTAGAAAAAATCTTACCGATAAAGGTTGAAGCCTTCAGTTTTGAGCCTTTAGCTGAATACCATATCCCCGGCTATTTACAAGCTAAGAGGAATCAATTCAGAGCCATTCTCTCCTGGCTCCCTTCTTTGTTGTCAGATTCGATATTAGAAAGATATGAGAAAGCGCTGAGGCAAGGACTAAACAAACACACTAGGGGTCAGAGTTTATACATTAAATTTCGAAAAAAACGATGAGATATCTAAACTTAGGATGTGGAAATCACTTTCACTCAGGTTGGACTAATATTGACGCTTACTCAGCGGGAGAAGGTGTTATAGTCCATGACTTGCGTAAGCCCATACCTTTTCCTGATACAACTTTTGACGCGGTTTATCATTCTCATCTCTTAGAGCATTTCGCCCAAACAGAAGCTAAGCCTTTTCTGCAGGAGTGCCTACGTGTTCTCCGTCCGGGCGGTATTCTAAGGGTCGTTGTACCAGATCTAGAA
>JBARVK010000040.1:0-3684 GCA_049646225.1 Nodosilinea sp. | reverse complement strand
GCTCCCAATACGGTCGAAACCACCACGCAGCGGTTGGTGTCCCGTTTCCCAGAGATGGTGAGGGTAATGGTGCCCTGTTCACCAATGGCCTTTGACTTCAAATTGCCGTACATGTCGAACCGGGTATAGTGAATTCCTCCAGCCTTAGTTAGCGTGTTGTCAATATCGGCAAGTACAACGCCGTCTATCAAAGGCTGCCAAGCGGTGACCTGATGAGCCGGGACAGACTCAGGATGGTTGGCCCATTCAATGCGTCCATCGCGCTCGCGAATGCTGAAGCGTCTTTCCTCGCGCCGCTGCATGGCATCGGCCTGGGTGACACGCAGGGCCTGATAGACCATATCGCGGGCTGTATTGATCTGGCGCTGTTGCAAAAAACTAAAGAAAGAGGGAGCAGCGATCGCTACCAGCAATCCAATAATGACCACTACAATCAATCCTTCAAGCAAGGTAAACCCAGCCGATTGAGCCGACTCGCCAGGCAGTTTGCCCAACCGCCGCAAAGGTTGAACCATAGGTAGATGCATAAAATTTATAAGGTCAAGATGCCCAGCGGCCAAAGCGGTGCAGCCGATTGCCGACCCAACATCAGTCATTGTGCCGAGAAATGCTTAGAAAGGATGACATGTGGCTCAAGGACCGCAAAGTCGGTAAGCTGACTAAAATATTGCAATAGCTCTCGGGTGATCTAGCCCAGAGCTAGCCTGAGTAAGCTGCACCTTGGCTAAGTTGCTGCACTGGTCATTGGCAACCATCATCGCCTCAATTACCCAAAGGAGATTTCGCCCGTGGATGTAAAAGCCGCCATTGCCCATGGCCCTGGCCAACCCCTCACCGTCGAAACTGTTCAGCTCGAAGGGCCGCGCGAGGGTGAAGTGCTGGTCGAAATCAAAGCCACCGGCATTTGCCATACCGATGCCTATACGCTGTCTGGCAAAGATCCCGAAGGGCTGTTTCCAGCGGTGCTGGGGCACGAGGGGGCGGGAGTAGTGGCCGAGGTTGGCCCCGGCGTTACCAGCCTCAAGCCCGGCGACCACGTGATTCCGCTGTACGTGCCCGAGTGCCGCCAGTGCGAGTACTGCCTGAGTTTCAAAACCAACCTCTGCCAAGCTATTCGCTCTACCCAGGGGCGCGGCCTCATGCCCGACGGCACCAGCCGCTTTTCCCTAGGCGGTGAACCGCTGTTCCACTACATGGGCACCTCGACCTTCTCGAACTACACCGTAGTGCCCGAGATTGCCCTGGCCAAAATTCGCCCCGACGCCCCCTTTGAAAAGGTCTGCTACATTGGCTGCGGTGTCACCACGGGCATCGGCGCGGTGATCAACACCGCCAAGGTTGAGCCGGGGGCCAACGTGGTGGTGTTTGGCCTCGGCGGCATCGGCCTCAACGTGATCCAGGGTTGTCGCCTGGTGGGGGCCAACAAAATTATCGGCGTGGACATCAACCCCAGCAAAAAAGAACTGGCCCAAAAATTTGGCATGACCCACTTCGTCAACCCTAAAGAAATCGAAGGCGACCTGGTGCCTTACCTGGTGGAGCTAACCGGTGGCGGGGCCGACTACAGCTTTGAGTGCGTCGGCAATGTCAACCTCATGCGCCAGGCGCTGGAGTGCTGCCACAAGGGCTGGGGGGTGAGCGTGATCGTCGGCGTCGCCGCCGCTGGTGAAGAGATCAGCACCCGCCCCTTTCAGCTGGTCACCGGGCGCGAGTGGAAAGGCACCGCCTTTGGCGGGGCCAGGGGCCGCACCGACGTGCCCAAAATCGTGGACTGGTACATGGACGGCAAAATCAACATTGATGACCTGATCACCCACGTCATGCCCCTCGATGAGATCAATACTGCCTTTGACCTCATGCACCGGGGCGAAAGCATCCGCAGCGTCGTGACCTTCTAGGCATCCCTGATGCCTGTCCTGCCCGAGAAGCAAGACGTACCAACACCGCTTGCCTACCCACCTACTCGCCTAGCCATCCACCCGCCTATGCCCCTTACCCTCCACAATCAGCACGCCTGCTTCGGCGGCACCGTGAGCTACTACAGTCACCCCTCGACAGCCTGCAACTGCGATATGCGGTTTGCGACCTTTGTGCCGCCCCAGGCCCAGGCTGGCCCGGTGCCGGTGCTGTTTTACCTATCGGGGTTGACCTGCACCGAAGACAATTTCACCAGCAAGGCGGGGGCGCAGCGCTACGCTGCCGAGCACGGGCTAATGCTGGTGGCCCCCGACACCAGCCCGCGCGGTGAAGGTATTCCCGATGAAGATGCCTGGGATTTTGGCAGCGGGGCCGGGTTTTACGTGGATGCCACAGAGTCGCCCTGGCGTAGCCACTACCGGATGTATAGCTATGTGGTTGAGGAATTGCCCGCGCTGATTGCCAAAAATTTCGCCATTCAAACAGACCGCATGGGCATTTTGGGTCACTCCATGGGGGGCCACGGGGCGCTTGTGTGCGGCCTGCGCAACCCTGAGCGGTTCAAATCGATCTCGGCCTTTGCGCCGATCGCGGCCCCTACCCAGTGCCCCTGGGGGCAAAAGGCGTTTTCGGGCTATCTAGGTACAGATTCTGATCGCTGGAAACCCTACGACGCTACCGAGTTGGTGAAAGACTTTGCCCAGCCTGAGCGCACTATTTTGATTGACCAGGGCATCGCCGACCCGTTTCTAGCACAGAATCAGCTGCTGCCCGAGGTGTTTGCCGCCGCCTGCAAAGAGGCTGGGCAGCCCCTAATTTTACGCATGCAGCCGGGGTACGATCACGGCTACTTTTTCATCGCCTCTTTTATGGCTGACCACCTGCGCCACCATGCCGATGTGCTGACAAAAGGCTAGGCTAGGAAAGATTTTTCAGGCTGACGTTTCGCGTAATCAGGAGACCCGTATGGTGAACTATTGTGCTGCTGCCCTACTCGTAATACTGGCGTGGCTGATTCCAGGAACAGCCTGGGCTAGCCCCGCTGCTCCGCTGCTGGCCCAAGCGACCACTGTTGAGGTGGCTGACGTCACGTCAGCTGCCATCAGCGACAGCGACATTCCCACCTTTGCCAAGGCCTATCAAGAGGTACAACTCCTGCGCCTGCAGGCTGAGCAGGAAATGGCCGAGGCGGTTGAGGACGAAGGGCTGAGCATTGAGCGGTTCAATGCGATCGCAGAAACTCAGCTGGCTGGTGCAGCCGAAAGCCCCGATGACGTTGCCAAAGTCGCCGAAAAGGCCAAGATTTCTAAACAAGAAAACAAGCAGTTTCAGGCTGCCGTAGACCGCATTATCGCCATTCGGCAAAGTACCGAAGCTGAGATGGAAAAAGCCATTGAAGCCGATGGTCTAGCGATCGATACCTTCAACGGTATTTTGGAGCAGTCTGCTGATGACGCCGACCTAAAGCGAAAGATCAGCGATGAAATTGTAAAGCAGACTCTAGCGAAGTCAGAAGCATCCTAGTCAACAGCCTCATTGCCAGCCCCTGCTCCAACTTTGCTGGAAGACTGCCAACGTACAGTCAGGCACTTTGTAAGGGCGTCGCATGTTACGTCCCTACAAGTGGAACTGTTTAGAAACTAGTACTCTGAGGCAGAAGTAGATCTACTATTTAAGGGTAGAGCGAAGGGACCTGAGTTGCCATGCCAAGACTAGCGGCTACCCCCATCACGCTAACGCCCGAGGAACAGAGTGCCCTGGAGAAAA
>JBARVK010000039.1:0-4399 GCA_049646225.1 Nodosilinea sp. | reverse complement strand
CCCCTGGGCAATGGGCGATCGCGATCGGCAACCCCCTGGGCCTCGATAACACCGTGACAGCGGGCATCATCAGCGCCCTGGGCCGCAGCAGCAACCAGGTGGGCATTCCCGACAAGCGGGTGCAGTTTATTCAAACCGATGCGGCCATCAATCCTGGCAATTCAGGTGGCCCCTTGCTCAACGATCGCGGCCAGGTCATCGGCATGAACACCGCCATTCGGGCCAATGCTCAGGGGCTGGGGTTCGCCATCCCCATCGAGACGGCGAAACGGATTGCCGATCAGCTGTTTGCCACAGGCGAAGTGCAGCATCCCTTCCTGGGCATTCAAATGGTGGAGCTGTCGGCAGAAATGGTGGAGCGCATCAACGAAGAACAGCAGCTCAACCTCAAGCTTGAAAACGATGACGAGCCCGGCGTACTGATTGTTGGCATAATGCCCAACAGCCCGGCTCAAGCCGCTGGTTTAGAGATTGGCGATGTCATCCGCGCCATCGAAGGCGACTCCGTCGATAGCCCCTCAGATGTGCAGGCTAGGGTAGAAGCCAGTGCCATTGGCGACACCCTTAATCTTGAAATTCACCGCGACGGTCGCAACCAAACCATGGCTGTTAAGCCCGCCGCCATGCCTAGTGACCTGCGGTAAGCCGGGTTAGAGGCAGCCTGGACTCAGCTGCCCCACCCGTGACGGATATTGCCGTGGGCCAAGATCGACCCGCCTATTCCCCCGGGGTGCGGTGACCCAGCCGTGCCCCGGTGCGCAAAATTTGCCCGGCTAGCACCGCTGCCCCAAAGCCATTGTCAATATTGACCACGCCAATGCCCGCTGCGCACGAGTTGAGCATAGTCAGCAGGGCTGAAAGACCGTTAAAGCTAGCTCCATAGCCCACACTGGTTGGCACTGCCACAATCGGGCAGTCAGCTAGACCGGCGACAACGCTGGGTAGAGCTCCCTCCATACCAGCCACGACAATGAGGACATCCATATCGCGAATGAGCTGGCGGTGGTGCAGCAGTCGGTGTAGCCCAGCAACCCCCACATCCCACAGGCGTTTAACGGTGAACCCACTCAGTTCGGCGGTAACGGCAGCCTCTTCGGCCACGGGCAGGTCGGCGGTGCCCGCCGTCAGCACTCCAATGGTGCCAGGCTGTTGGGCCGCCCAGTTTAGCGGTACCAGGGCGCAGATCCGGGCCATTTCGTAGTAACGCGCCACCGGGATTTGCTGGCGCACCTGGTCATAAACCTGGGGTTCGATCCGGGTGGCCATGACGACGGGGTTGCGCTGGTGCAAGCTGCGCATAATTTGCACAATCTGATGCACAGTTTTGCCTGGCCCCCAGATTACCTCTGGAAAGCCAGTCCGCAGGCTGCGGTGGTGGTCAACTTTGGCAAAGTCGTCGATGGGTTCAAAATCAAGATACTTAAGCTGGTCAAAGGCGGCATCGGGGCTAAGCTGCCCTTGGGATACCGCGTTGAGGAGCGCGCGCAGGGTGTCGGGCTGGGTCACAGAGAAAATGGTGTGGAAAAATGTCACAGGGTTGACATACCTAGGCTACCTCAGTGACATACTCCCCTCGTACATTAATTATTAATCGTTCACTCCTCAACACCCCAAAGCGCCGCAGGCTTGCCTACGGCGCTTTTTTTTGCCCGGGTCTGGAGAAGGCATCCGGAAATCTGAGGGGAGATTTGTAATAAGTAGACAAGCCGTGATGTGAGAACCCGCCCCTGGCCCACCAGTGACGGGTAGCCCTCTGGGGGTGGCGGCAATTGTTGTGACTTATATTTACTGCGTCTATGAAACGGCATCTATGCATGATCGCCCTGGCCAGCCTGGGCTTGGTTTCTCTTACGTTGCCCGCGATCGCTCGGCCTGAAATTGCCAGCGGGGACCAGCTTCTCGAAACCGATGTGGAAGGTTGTCTCACCCGAGCCGATCGCCTGATCGACACCCTGGGAGTAGAGTCTGACCAGGGCAGTATTGACCGCACGGGCTACTTCGAAGACGGCAGCTTTCGGGTCCTGTGCTATGGCGCGGGCGACACCAGTAGTCTGGCCATTGTCTTTGCGACCCACGACCAATCATCAGACATTGCCTCTAACTTTATTCAAATGATGCTGACTGAACTCGCGCGCAGCGAGACCGTTTCCCAGCAGCGGTAAACGCCAGTTAAGTTGGCCCTGAGGAAGGTAGCTGACATCGTCAAGGCGCTTCTCCAGCCGCCGTGTATGGAATAAACCTGCCGCTCCTGTAGCCAATTGCAGGAGCGGCCTAAAACCCCCTATGTGTAAATGGTGGCGGCTTTGAGCATGTGATAGGTGATTAGCAGCTGGGTCAGTGCCAGGGGGTAGCTTTGCAGGGTTTCGCCCGTGGTGCCCACCACCTTGCCAATATCGGTGTTGCCCTCAATGCTGCAAAACTTGCCCAGGTAAGGAATTTCGCCACACAGCGTGCGCTCTAGCTCTTGAACGGGCTTTTCGGTGGCGTGGCCGTCGATTTCGAGCACGTCAACGGGCTTGCCCATGTCGCGATCGAGGCCCATGCGCACCGCATCGCTGAGGGAGCCGCCGTTTTTGTCTTCGAGCAGGTGGGTAAAGTCGGGGTGGGGGATGGTGGGCCGCATTACCAGTCGCACGTTGAGCAGTAGCTCATCCTCACTCTTTTCATCGGCGGGGGGATAAAAGCTGACTACTACGTCGGCCCACTGGCGCTGGGGACGAATGAAGGCTTCGGAGTCTTCTTCCCGCGCTTGGATTTGAGCGACAACTTCTTCGGGGGTGTAGCCCCGCTTACGCGTGTCGCGCTTAATCTTCCAGGTCGCGCGCAGATCCTCGGGTGGGGCTAGGTACACCTTCACATCGTAGGCATCGCGGCAGGCTCGAGTCGAGTAGCCCAGCAGCCCTTCAACGATAACGAAGCGCCTGGGTTCAATGTATTCAGGGGCATCAAACTCGCCGCTAGTGTGGTTGTAGATCGGTTTGAGGATCGGCTGGCCGGTACGCAGCAGGCCCAGGTGCTGTTGAATGATATCAATGTAGTTGCAGTCGGGGTGAAGGGCTGAAATGCCCATTTCTTTGCGCTGTTTGCGATCGTAGCGGTGGTAGTCGTCGGTGCAGATGGTAGTGACCTGATCTTCGCCTAAAATTTGGGCAATACCCCGGGTCAGGGTTGTTTTGCCGGCGGCGCTATCGCCCACAATGCCGAGGATTACCGGACGACTCATGAATTCCTCCAGGTTTAAAACCAGTGGTTAGTTTTCCCATTGTAGGAACTAGGGGGTACTCCCACAAACATTTGCAACCTGCGTACAATGATTAGTCCAGAGATTGTGCGCTGCGCTGCGGGCTCTGAGACCCATCTTCACGGTGTAACGTTCTATGGCAAACCCAGACTGCGCTGACAGTGCCAACGCCTCCGAGGTAGCTACTCCATGGCCTGACCTGCTGGCACCAGCGGGCAACTGGGACTGCGCTAAAGCAGCGATAGAAAACGGCGCTGATGCCATTTATTTCGGTCTCGATCGCTTCAACGCCCGCATGCGGGCCGAGAACTTTACCGAAGCCGACCTGCCGGAGGTGATGGCATTCTTGCATCGGCGGGGGGTGAAGGGCTATGTCACTCTCAACACGCTGGTGTTTCCGGCTGAGCTGAGAGCGGCTGAGCGGTATCTCAAGACTATGATTGCAGCTGGGGTAGATGCGGTAATTGTGCAGGATATTGGCATCTGTCGGCTGATTCGTCACCTGTCGCCCGATTTCCCCATTCATGGCTCGACCCAAATGACGGTGACCAGCGCCGCTGGGGTGGAGTTTGCCCGCGATCTGGGCTGCCAGCTGGTGGTGCTGGCGCGGGAGTGCTCTATTCAAGAGCTGACTAAAATTCAGGCTCAGCTGCGCGATCGCAATCTTCACTTACCGCTCGAAGTCTTTGTCCACGGAGCCCTGTGTGTGGCCTACTCGGGCCAGTGCTTGACCAGCGAAGCCCTAGGTGGCAGATCTGCCAATCGAGGCGAGTGCGCCCAAGCCTGTCGCATGCCCTACGACCTGATTGCGGGTGGGGAAAAGGTGGACTTGGGCGATCGCGCCTACCTACTCAGCCCCCAAGACCTCTCTGGCCTCGACGTTCTTCCTGATCTAATTGCCACTGGCGTCAGCTGCCTCAAAATCGAAGGTCGGCTCAAATCGCCCGAGTACGTCGCCAACGTCACCCGCGTCTACCGCCAGGCCATGGATCGATTGTCAGCGAGAGTCGGGGAACGTGGATCTGGGGATCGCTTAGGAGCCGAGAAAGATGGCTCGGCGCTGACCCACGCTACAGAAAAATCTAATGCACCCATCCATCCACCCGCCCACCCATCCACTCCCTCACTCCCCCACTCCCCCACCTCCCCATCTTCCGC
>JBARVK010000038.1:0-11914 GCA_049646225.1 Nodosilinea sp. | reverse complement strand
GCAGGATATTGACTGGTGCTTAGAGGCCAGCCGCCGCTACAAGACCCGCATTGACCAAGGCTTTGCCGAAGAGCATGCGCGAGGGCTGATTCCCTTTGATATTCGACAGCACTGGGTAATGTCGGCCAACGTGCGATCGGTGATGCACCTGCTCGACCTGCGCTGGAAGGCCGACGCCCAGCTCGAAGCCCAGAAAATGTGCGAGGCGATCTGGCCCCACTTTCAGGTTTGGGTACCGGCGATCGCCGCCTGGTACGAAGACAACCGCCTCAAGAAAGCGCGGCTAGCCCCCTAGAGGCCATCGTGCAAAACGGGGGAGGCAATGCTGTCTCCCCCGTTTTATGTGAGATATTGGCTAGCCGAGTGGAAAACCCGGCTACTCGACGCTAACGGTATCTAAAGTTGCGATAGATCAGGCGAGAGTTGAGCCCGCGCGCCCGCAAGAAGTTGACTACCGCGCTGGCATCGTTGCGATCGGTACATTCAGCCACATTGATGAAGCGCCCCTGGGGCGCATTCTCAAAGCGAGAGTTAATGACGCAGGTCAACCCCCCTATGCCCTGGCTGCTCCCGTTAGGTAGCACCTGGCGCACCCGCTGAAGCTCATTGTCACCACCAAAGACGGCGGCTACAAAAGGCGCTAGACCAGCCCCATCGGGCACAGTGCTACCGCTACCAAAACAAGCGGGGCGATCGGCTTGGGGAATATTCGTCACCAGAGGCGCGGAGTTGATTCTCGGTTCTGACAATAGCACTCCGCCGTTGGCGGCCATCACCTCCAGCCGTGCCTCTCCATCACCGCTGACTCGAATGAAGTAGCGGGCCGCAGCACCGCCATAGCTTTGGCCACCAAAGTAGTTGACCCAGCAGCGGTAGGGGGCAATCTCAGTGGCTTCTGCAGTGGCAATCTGACCATTGACCAGCGGCTGCCCAGAGACTTTGCTGTAGATATTCATCTTGGTCACGCCGCTGTCGTTAAACACCCGAACGGCGTGATTTTGGGTGTCAAAGCCCACAAGCGTGCGGCTGAGCAGGTCGCCCTGTCCAGGGGTGGGGTTAGGGTTAGGGTTGGGGCTGGGGTTGGCTCCGGGCAGGAAAAAGTCTCGAACGCTGGTGCTGTTTTGGCTCAGCAATATGGAACTGTTGGAGACCTCAACAATTTCGAGGCGGGCCTGGTTGTTACGTAGGTTGCCACTCGCTCGATAGACAACCCTGCGGCCTGCTCGCGAGCCAAAGCTGTCGTAGCTGATCCAGTCGCTACTAATAATTCCGTCGCGGCGGGTAACGGGAGCATTGAGCTGTTCAGTCTGTCGAGTTTCTTTGTTGTAAACGTTCATGCTAAGGAACTGAGCGTTCCTGGGGTAAACGCTAACGGTAAAAGTTGGGGTTTCAAAATAGAGGGTAGCGTTTCCCGAGGTGTTGGGTTCTTGGGCCAGCAGGGTGTTTAGACCGGCCTCAGCGGCGGTGGTCAGGGGGGCTGTCTGTAGGGCACTCTGACCCGGCACGGCTAGACCCGTAACCAAGAAAACGGCGGCGATAAATAGCGAAAGCGTTTTAAGCAGCCGCTTCGACCAGCGGCTAAGGGGGACACTGGGCCAGACTGGTTTCATGAAAATTTAGCTCCCTATACTCCTCACTCGAGAAACCCGTTAGGCGATCAATTCGGGAACGTGCGGGTATAGAACCCCGGTTTCTCTGCAAATATGGCTGTAATTTTAGCTAACTTTCCCTAAAGCGCTCTTTATTTTTTGCCTCATTTTGGGGGCAGCAGAATCTTGAGTGCAGCCAAGTCTGAGGTTCAGGCCGTAGTTGGCCTATCGTTGCTGCCAGTACTTACAGCCTGAAACAGGTCTACCATTTCGGATCGCTTGGCTGCCTGGCTGCCTGGCGATTAGCAGTCATTGGACCATCGTTGCTGACTAGTGATCTACCCCATCCTCGGACTGACTGCTCAGCCGCCGCAACAGCCGCTGGGCGTCGGGCGAAAGGTCGAGAGGCAAATGCCCAGAGCGAATGTGTAGATCGCGCTGGGGAAAGGGCACTTCGATCTCGTAATAGTGCAGGCTAGCCTCGATCGCAAAGTAGAGGTCACTTTTGATGACAAACTGGCGGCTGGGCTGAGCAATCCACACCAGCAGTTCGAAGTTGAGAGCGCTGTCGCCAAAGCCCAGAAAAAAGACCTGGGGGGTAGGGGCCGACAAAATTTCCTGGTTTTTTTTGCAGGCTTCGAGCAGGGCCACCTTGACCTGCTGAGGGTCGGCACTGTAAGACACCCCTACCGGCAGCCGAATGCGCGATACCGGATTGTCGTGGCTCCAGTTGATCACCTCTGACTCAAGAAAGCGGGAGTTAGGCACGATAATCGAGACGTGATCGAGGGTGCGAATGGCGGTGCTGCGAGAGCCAATGCGAGACACTGTGCCGCTAACGTCGCCAAAATCGACAAAGTCGCCCACCTGCACTGGTCGCTCAAACACCAGTACCAGGCCGCTGACGAAGTCTTTGACAATGCCCTGCAGCCCCAGGCCGACCCCAATCCCCAGGCCGCTGGCGATCAGCGCAAGGGAGCTGAGGTCGATACCCCAGAGCTGGAGAATGACTACCGTACCCAGCAAGATTAGGGTGTATTTGGTGATGACCGCGATCGCCTCCTGAGCCGCTACGCTAATGCCCGTGGCCCGCAGCACCCGCGATCGCATCACGTTGGTCAGAGCGCTGGCCATAATGACGACGCCTAGCAGTACCGCCAGCAGCAGCAGCAGGCCCAGCAGCGAGTAGGAGCGATCGCCCAACAGCAGGCTGCGATCAAACAGCCCCTCGCGCAGGCTCTGGTTCACCCGATAGCTAATTCGGCGGGTGAACGGAAACAGATTGGCAATATAGACCAACGCCGCTATCACAACGGTGCAGCGGACTAAAAAAAGCGTGAGCCGGAAAAACAGCCTCAGCCCGGTGGGCTCGTGCTCACAGCTGTCAGCGTCGTTAGGCGACACGGCAAAGCGATCCAGAAAGGGCCGCAGCCAGCGTTGCCAGAGCCAGCCAGCCAGCCAGTGCAGCGCTAGGGCCGCAGCCAGAGCGGCCAGTGACCTGGCTAGAGCCTCGCTTAGAAAGCCATCTTGGCGATCGGCCCGAGCTTGGGTCAGCGCGGTGTCGATCGCAGCGACCCACTGGTCGGCCTGGGCCTGAAGCGTATCAGCCTTACCAACCTGCACATCGGCATTGGTCACCGTCATAATGTAGCGATCGCCCGCCAAAATCACCGGGTTGCTGCTCTGGACGGCCCCGTTGCTGCCCGGCACATTGCGCAGTTCGTCGCGCACATCTACAGGCTCAGCGCTGTCAATCAGTGGACTCAGGTTGGTCTCAATGGCCAAGGCACGCTCGACTGCCGTTAGATCGCCAGCAGCGGGCACGTCAAACAAAAACAGCCCGTCGAGATAGACAGGTTCGGCTTCCAGGGTCTGGGCCAGCACCGCTCCCCCTAGTCCGTGCAGCCCCACGGCCAGCACCAGGCCGCAGACAAGGCGGGCTAGCCAGCGAGGAAAGGGCACTCCGGGGGGCATGGGGGCGGCAGGCTGAGACATCGAGATCAGCATAGCGCCCTGGGGAGGAGGTGGGGGAGTGGGAGTGGGAGTGGGAGGCTTAGCTGATCATGGCAGCTAGTAGCAGTACGACCCCGACTCCAAAGCAGCCGACCATTGACCAAAAGGCAATTTGGGCACTTTGGCCAATGCTTTTGGCTAGAGCCTCGTGAGATCGGGTTGTAATGATGTAGGGCTGGTCGGTCTGGGTAGGCTTTTCAATGGCCAGGGTGCCGGTGCGATGGCCCTCTAGGGCCGGTCTTCGACCATCGCTGGCGGTACCGACAACCAGCACCGGGCGATCGAGCGGCAGCACTGACTCTTTGTAGCGGTAGCCCAGGGTGCGGCGCGATCCGCTGTGGCCATCGCCACCCAGCACCAGCGAAAACGGGCCGTAGGAGAGCATCCCACCAGTCGGGGCACCGGGGCGAAAGTCGTTAAGCACCTCTACGGCTTCAATATTGGCTCCTTCCGGATCCACACGTACCCGACCGGCATCATCCACCAGGTCAAAGGGAATGCGCTGCTGGTGCTCGCTGACGGTTTCTGAGCCGCGCTGGGTGCGGGTGGTGACGTTGCCATTGCTGTCTTTTTCACGCACGGTTTCTTCGTACTCGCGCACTACGGTGCTGGTGTAGCTGACGCAGGACACCTGCTTAAATTCTGAGGTCAGCGGAGTTGAGGAATTGGGAGTGCCCCACAGCCACACGTAGTCGCGCCAGGCGCCGCCGCCAATTTCCTGAGAAACGGCGGTAGCCATGGCCTCCAGGTCGATGCTTTTGGCGGCTCGGGCCAGCTTGAGCTGGTTGCAGCGCCGCTGCTGACGGTTGCGTACCCACCAAAGCACGGCCCCAGCGACGATGAAAACAAGTCCTGCGATCGCCATCTGTTGTTCTCCCGCCCGCTTGACTGATTCTGGCTTTCAGCATGCCCAAATGGGCCGCGATCGCCGCTCTGGCTTAACGAATTTGCACGAAACTGTGAACGAAAGTCCTGCCTTCATCGTTATCTGTCGCAAGGTTTCGTTGCAAAACTTAAAGCGCCACCGACTGTTCTAAAAGCCCTGATACACTGACATGTAGCGATTTGGTTAGACCGTCGCATTCCCTGGGGGCTGAGGAAATGAATTAGCCGAGACCCGAGGAATGCCCTTTCTACGCCATTGCTCCACCGGGAGGCAGCCCGACCCACGTTCACCGCGCCATCTAAGGACTCATGGTAGATTCCCTTAAAAAGCCTGAATTGCAAGAAATTCGCCCAGGGGTAAAGGCTCCCGCCAAAGACACCATTCTCACCCCTCGGTTCTACACCACCGACTTCGACGAGATGGCCGCCATGGACATCTCGGTCAACGAAGACGAACTGCTCGCTATTCTGGAAGAGTTTCGGGTTGACTACAACCGCCACCACTTCGTTCGCAACGACACCTTCGATCAGTCGTGGGACAGCATTAGCGGCGAAACTCGGCAGCTGTTTGTGGAATTCCTAGAGCGCTCCTGCACCGCCGAGTTCTCTGGCTTTTTGCTCTACAAAGAACTGGGCCGTCGACTCAAGGGCAAGAACCCGGTGCTGGCCGAGTGCTTTAACCTCATGTCGCGCGACGAAGCGCGCCACGCGGGCTTTCTCAACAAAGCTATGTCTGACTTCAACTTGCAGTTAGACCTAGGCTTTTTGACCAAGAGCAAAGACTACACCTTCTTTAAGCCCAAGTTCATCTTCTACGCCACTTACCTGTCTGAGAAGATTGGCTACTGGCGCTACATCACCATCTTCCGCCACCTCGAAGCTCATCCCGAGAATGAGATCTACCCCATCTTCCGGTTCTTTGAGAACTGGTGCCAGGATGAAAACCGCCACGGCGATTTCTTCTCGGCCCTGATGAAGGCTCAGCCCGAAATTCTCAACGACTGGAAGGCCAAGCTGTGGTGTCGCTTCTTCCTGCTGTCGGTGTTTGCCACCATGTATCTCAACGACCTGCAGCGCGACGGCTTCTACGCCTCGCTAGGTCTAGATGCTCGGGAGTACGATATCGAGGTGATTGAGAAAACCAACGAAACCGCCGGGCGTGTTTTCCCTATCACTCTGAACGTCGACCACCCCAGCTTCTTCAAGCGGTTGGATGTGGCGGCAGCGGCTAACGCCAAGCTGAGCAAGGTAGCCGAGTCAAATCAGCCCAAGCCGCTGAAGACCCTGCAAAAATTGCCCCACATAGCCGCTATTGGCTGGCAGCTGGTGCAGCTCTACTTCCTCAAGCCTATCGATACCGTCGCTGCTCGTGGGCAGGTGCGCTAGAGACCGTTGGCCATTTATCGGAACGCTATCCTCGTTTCCCCCAGCGGCTTTACTGTTTGGTAAAGCCGCTTTTTTTGGTTGCCTACCGGGGGGAGGCGGCGCCGAGCTAACGCTGTAAGATGCATAGGACTTAGTTTTGTAAGGACTGGGGGCCGCTGAGTGGTGTCATTGACGACCCGAGGGTTGCACATAGCAGGATGGCTGGCATTGGGACTTGGGCAACAGGCCCAGGCTCTACCCACTCCACCCCAGAGCGTGGCAGACTCCCCACCCGCGATGGCGCCGATCGCAGCGCCCGCTGATTTAGGAGCTAGCCTTAGCGCCTGCCTCTCGCCCCTGGCAACAGGGTTGTGTACTACCTCCTGGGCAGAAGCACCGACAGTGCCGGGGCCAAAAGCGCCTGCCGTAACCCCGACGACCTTCACCTTCCCACCGTTCACCCCGCCCGAGGCGCTGGCCCTCGACCCCGAGGTCACAGCCCCGACCCTCGACCTCGACCCCGCCGTGATCGAGGGCAGTCCTACTCTGCAGCGGTGGCTGGAGGAGGTTCCCGATGTGGCCAGCGACATTCGCCACCAGCCCAGCTTTCGCACTCGGCTGCGGGTCAGCTCCGCTCAGTTTCCCTCCACCGGGCAAGTCGGCGGCTTTGGGGCGGCTGTCGAGGACGTGTTTGTGGCACCGGGTACGGGGCTGACCGCCAGTGCCGACTACAGCCGCAGCTGGAACGGCGATCGCGAGTCCTACGGTGGCGAGGCTCGCTACTACCTGCTGCCCCTGGGTGGCTACGTGAATATTGCCCCCACCGTGGGCTACCGCGCCCTCAGCACCCCCGCCTACCAAACCGATGGGCTCGATGTGGGCCTGCGCCTGCTGCTGGTGCCTTCCCGCGGCGGTGGGGCCGACCTGGCCCTGAGCCAGCACTGGGTCGCCCCTGGCACAGAGGGCGAAGTGGGAATCACGAGTTTGGCGATCGGTTACGCCGTCACCCGGCAGCTGCGGCTGGGCACCGACTTTCAGCTGCAAAACTCCCGCTTTGGCCAAGACAGCCGCGTTGGGCTGTCTCTGGAGCTGCTGCTATAGGGATTTCCAATTAATCTATAGCAATCCAAATTGATTCATGCAGGAGGGTAACGCTCTATCTTGTCGCTGCTCTCGTTGCCACACCACAGGATCATAAATATCCTTGAATGGTTGAACTGCCGCTAGTTGACCCAAAAGAGTCGCTACTTTCTGCTGCCGTTCGCCGCTAGACTGTGCAGACGATGACCTGACAACGACAATATCGACTTCCTCCGCCTCACCTAAGTTAGGGCGATCGCCCAACCAGGTGATCTGATCATTTTTGAGAAGGGCCCGATAGGTTTGCGTCATGGGATTAGAGATCCTGTGGTTTCAATCCTAGCGTTTCCTGTAGCTCTGCTTAGGATTTAAGACTCAATACGGTAACCTGCGGTGGGCTTCGCCTGCCTACGCAGGGATTAAAGAAGTTGGGTCGGGGCAAATGCTACGCTATAAGCTGAATTTGCCCAACTGACCGTATCCCCTCTGCGCCCCTATGTTAGAACCCTCGCTGCTGCGCGCCCTCGTGTGGACCGATTATCGCCTCGCCGTATTGTTTACGGTGTTTTTGCCGCTCGTGCTGCTGATCTGGGCCTTTGTGCAAAAAAATGAGGCCATTCAGCACCTGCTGACCATCTACTGGAAGGTGGCGAGCCTCCTGATGATCACGGTCTATCTCATGATTGGTGGTTTCAGCATCAGTTTTTTGGCGGGGCTGATGGCGCGGGTGCTGATTCCGGTGTCGCTGTGGTTTTGGGTTGACCTCAACGAAGAAATTCGCGAGCAGCCGGGGTCGGTACTCAAGCTGCTCTTTAGCGCCTGGCGCTGGGCGATCACGCTTTACAACATTATTGGCGGGGCCATTCTGCTGGGCTTTGTGCCCTGTGCCTTCTCGGCGGCGCGGTTTGGAGCCGCCGACTGCCAGGTTTGGCTAGAGCCGCCGCTGCTGTACAAAGAGTACTTTCACGCTGGCTATACCAACGGCTTTTTGGGCTTCTTTGGCATTTTGGGTCTGGTTATCTATATGGCTTCGCTGGCCTGGTTTGTGTTTGTGCGCCTGGGCAAGCAGGGCCGTCAGGCCATTAATTAGTGGATGGGTAGATGAACGGGTGGGTAGGCGGGTGGATGAGTGGATGGGTGGATGAGCGCGGTGATGACGTCTGGGTTGAGGCTAGAGCAATTTACGTTGAGGCAGCCCAGTCTGGTGCTGCTGGTGCGGGCTGTGGTCGATGGTGAAGCCGACGAGGTGCTGATCTATCGCGGCTTTTCTAGCTCACTGGTGCGCCCCACCGCCGCTGACCCCGAGGTGCCGGTGCTGCCCGAGACGGCGGAGATTGAGTCGATCGACATCATGGCTGGCCCCTACAAGCCCGCTAGCCCCCAGTACCTGCAGCGGGGGCTGTGCTGGGCCGACATGCTGCCCCTGTTGGAGGATATGGGGGTTTAGAGCGTAGACCCTCGTGGTGCATTGCTGCGCTAATGCACTCTACATTTGGACTTCCTCACCCACTCGCTTACTTCTCGCCTTCGCGCAGGTGCTTGGGCTGCCATCCCTCATGGTTCTTCTGCGGCGCGCGGGAGACGACCAGGCAGTTGTCAGGAGCGTCTTTGCGTACCACGGACCCGGCGGCGATAGTGACGTCGCTGCCGATGGTGACGGGGGCCACCAGCACGCTGTTGCTGCCGGTTTTGGTGCGATCGCCGATCACAGTCGGGTGTTTCTTGTACCCATCGTAGTTAGCCGTAATGGTGCCCGCGCCCACATTGACCTTCGTGCCCAGGGTGGCATCGCCCAGGTAAGACAGGTGGGCCACATTGGTACCCGCCCCCAGAGTCGATTTTTTGATTTCGACAAAGTTGCCGATGCGGCAGCCGTCGCCCACCACCGCTTCGCCCCGCAGGTGGGCGTAGGGGCCAACCCTAGCGCCGCTGCCCACGCTGCTGTGGCTCACCACTGAAAAGGCCACGGTGGCGTTAGTCCCAATCTGGCTGTCTTCGATCAGGCTGCCGGGGCCAATGCGGCTGCCGGTGCCCACCACGGTTTTGCCCCGCAGGTGGGTCTGGGGTTCGATCACCACGTCGGGTTCGAGCTGTACGGTGGTATCGATGGTAATGCTGTCGGGGTCGATCAGGGTGACGCCAGCGGCCATCCAGTGGTCTTTGATGCGGTCTTGCAGAATGGCGTAGGCCTCGGCCAGCTGCTTGCGGCTGTTGATGCCAAAGATCTCCTGACTGTCGGCTACATCGACGGCCATGGCGGGGTTGAGTTCTTTGACCACATCGGTGAGGTAGTACTCCTGCTGGTCGTTGTCGGCGCTGAGGTGGGGCAGCACCGTCATCAGCTTGGCCCAGTTGAAGCAGTAGACCCCGGCATTAATGCGCGGGTTTTGACGCTGGGCGGGGCTACAGTCGCGGTGCTCGACAATTTCAGTAATCAGGTTTTGCTCGGTGCAGAAGACTCGCCCGTAGCCGGTGGGGTCTTTGAACTGGGCCGTGAGCAGGGTGGCGGCGTTACCGTTTTGCTGGTGAGTGGTCACCAGGGTTTCAACAGTTTCGGCACGCAGCAGGGGCACGTCGCCATTCAGCACCAGCAGGTCGCCGTCGAACCCCTCCAGGTAGGGAATCACCTGCTGCACCGCGTGGCCAGTGCCCAACTGCTCGGTCTGATCTACAAAGGTGAGGCCTGGAATGTGGGCCAGGGCCGCTTTGACCTGATCTTGGCCGAATCCAACCACAATCAGCGTGTGGCTGGGGTTTAGATCGGCCAGCCCGTCGATCACCCGTTCTATCATTGATTTTCCCCCCACGGAGTGCAGCACCTTGGGCAGGCTCGATTTCATCCGGGTGCCGCGCCCGGCGGCAAGAATGGCGACAGCGACCATGGGTACGTCCTTCGTGGGTGTTGTGGGCCGAAGGGAGTATATCGCGGTTTGGGGAGAGGTGGGGAGGGGATGGGTGGATGGGTCGGCGGGCGGGTGGATGGGTGGGCGGGTGAGGGGGGTAGACTAAATTCGCATTGCATTGCCCTGATTCTCAACAGGTGTCTTGCGTAGGGGCAAACGGCGTTTGCCCAGCACCATTGGGTACAAGCAATGTAGATCCTGTACAAACTGGACAGCCGAGATAGCTAACTCACAGACCGGAAGGTTTGAATTTTGCGGCCTTAGGACTGGCTGGGGGCGGCTTTGGGGTTACTGGAGGGAGGGTTGAGGCTGCGGAAGTAGCTGCTGCCGACGAGGGCTAAAAAGCCCAGATAGGCCAGAATTTGCACCAGGTACAGGTGGTCGCGGTAGCCCAGCAGGGTTTTGAGCAAAATGCCGGGAAACTGGCGATCGCTCAGTAGGGTGCTGCCATCCCACACCAGCGGACCGAGCACACAGGACGCCTGGGCGAAGCAGAGGTCGGCAGTGGGGTTGATCTGGGTGATGGCGGCCAGGGCGGCATCCAGGTTTTTGCAGACGGAGACCACCAGGCCACCGACGATCAGCAGCAGCAGTACGCCCATGATCTGAAAGAAGCGCTTGAGGTCGATGCGCAGTCCCCAGCCGAACAGGGCCAGGCCAATTAGCACTGCGCCGATCAGGCCCGCGATCGCCCCCACCGCCGCTGCCACGCTAGTTTCTACGTTGGTAAAGACAAATAGCACCGTCTCAAACCCTTCCCGCAGCACGGCGATGCAGACCAGGCTAAAGATGCTCCAGCCAGCAGTTTGGGTGTCATCGAGGGCCGATCGCACAGTGCCCTCTAGCTCGCCCTTGAGGCTGCGAGACTGGCGGGTCATCCACAGCAGCATCCAGCTGAGAAGAATGACGGCGATCGCGCCAAACAGCACGTTTAGCAAGGGCTTAATCACAATTTGTAGCCCCGGTAGCCCTTGCTGAAGCTGCTGAAGCCCCATGCCCAAGGCAATGCCCAGCATTACGCTGCCCGCCAGACCCGCTCCGACGCCAGCGTAGGCCCAGGGGTTGAGCACCTGACGGTTGGCCTTGGCCAGGCAGGCCAGCACAATACCGACGACCAGTGCCGCCTCTACCCCCTCGCGCAGGGTAATCAAAAACGTTGGCAGAGCAGCGGAGAAATCCATGCTTGGCTTGAGGTGATGGGAGGGTTGCTATAGGTATTGTGTCAAACAACCCCACCCTTTGCAGCCCTACCCATCACCAGACGCAACAAAATCCCAATTCAACCCGCCAACCCGCCAACCCATCCACCCGCCTACTCATCCACTCACGACTGGCTCAGCAACACCAGTTCTCCCGCCGGAATAGGTGGATCGGTAACCTGTTCTGCTGTGATCAGCATTTGCACAGAGGCGTTGCCGCAGGCGGCATCGGGCAGCATCCACTGGTTGGTGTCTTGCCCAGCGCCGGGGTTGAATTCGCCACAGAAAACCGGGTCGCTGTCGGCTAAGGCCCAGAGGCGATAGACCTGATCAGCGCTCAGGGGAGGTAGGTCGGTGGTGACAATCAGAGCGGTTTGCTCGCTCGGGCTGACCACTAGGCGACCGCTGGCCTGAGGTTGGGCTTCGGTGCCAGCCAGGGTGTAAAGCTGATTGGCAGGTTGGCTAAAGCTGGCCACAACGGTCTCACTTTGGCGCAGGGCCAGGCGCAGGCGCTGGTTTTCTTGCATAGCGATCACCAGCGCCAGTCCGGTGGCGGCCCAGCCCAGCGCTAGGCTCAGCTTGGCCAACGACAGGCGTTGCCGCTTGGGGGCACGGACGGGGGTTGTCGCCGCTGCTGGGGTGGCCACGGCGCTCAGAATGCGATCGCGGAGTTCGGGGGGTGGGTTAACCGGGGCCAGTCCAGCGGGCAGGCTCTCCCAGGTGGTCTGGAGCGCTGTGAGCTCGGTGGCCACCTCGGGGGACTGCTCTAGCCACTGCTCGACCAGAGTGGTTTCATCGTCGCTCAGATCGTTGAGCACGTACCCGGCCAGCAGCGATCGCCAATTTTCGGGAAGGGTGGTTGAAGTCATCGGTACAGGGG
>JBARVK010000037.1:0-3568 GCA_049646225.1 Nodosilinea sp. | reverse complement strand
GTCTAGCACAAGTCTTAACTGAGCGATTACACAGACCCGTAACCACTGTTGAAAATGGCTTTGACACTGACGACTTGACGGCCATAAAATCCTTCACTTGGCCTGACCAGAAGGTGCGCCTGCTCTACACTGGTACGGTCTATCCTGGTAAGCAGAGTGCTGTGCCTCTGTTTACGGCCTTGAGCTTGCTTTGCAGCCACCACCCCAACCTCGATCAACGGCTGGAGGTTTTGTTCTACGGCTGGAACCTCGAACATCTGAAGACCGAGATAGAGACCCACAACTTGGGCTCCATTGTGCGCTTAGGTGAGCCGCAGCCGCGATCGCAGATATTGGCTATGCAAGGCAGTGCCCACGCGCTAATTTTCTTAGATTGGCAAGATCCTTTGGCCAAAGGCATTCTGACGGGCAAACTATTTGAGTACAGCTTTGCCGGAAAACCCATCCTGGGCATTGGTGCGACCCCTGCCACGGCGGCTGGTCGCTTGATGCTCGACCTGGGGGTAGGGCATCCTGTAGGCAACGACCCAGATGCGATCGCGGCTCTGATCACCTCCCTGTTAGCGGATCGTGCGTTGCCCTACGCCCCTCGGCGCGACAAGATGCAGCAATACACTCGCAAACACCTGGCCTATCGCCTTCTCGACCTCATCATTGACGCCAAGGCGCGATCGGCTACCGCCTAACCCTACGGCCCCCCTTCTATTTTTGGTTGTCGACCATGGCTCTCTCCATCAGTGTTGTTATCACCTGCTACCGCGAGGGCGACCTGCTGATAGAGGCGGTAGAGAGCGTCCGCCAGCAGACCCAGCCCCCCCTGGAAATTGTCATCGTCAATGACGCTTCGCCAGACGATCGCACCAACCAGGTCTGCCGCCAGCTAGAAACTGAGCCCGACATCACTTTAATCTGGCAAGCTCAAAACGGTGGCCCTTCAGTCGCTCGCAATGCCGGGTTCACCGCCGCCCAGAGCGACATTTTAGTGCCTCTCGATGCCGACGATTTGCTTCCCCCCAACGCGCTAAGCCATATTCAGCAAGCGTTCGCTAGCCATCCCGACGCGGGTTTTATCTATGGCAGCTACCTTTGCCAACCTTCTCCAGGAGACTCTCGCTTGGTTGCAGCCAAGCCAATCTCGCTCAATTCCTTGCTGCGAGCCAGGCGGTTTTCGCTCAGCACCAACTGGACTTTAATTGGCACTGCTCCGCTTCGAAAGACGCTTTGGGAGACGGTAGGTTACAGCGATCCTGAACTTGGTGCCGAAGACCTGCATGATCTGGAATTTTGGCTGCGGGCCATGGCCCTTCCCTGCCGCTACTACTACACCCCAGAAATTATTTACGTCTGGCGCAAATATTTAGGCCGCAATAGCCGCCAAGTTTCACCCAGTTCCTGGTCCCGGATCGCACAAAAACACTTTGATATCTATCGCAGTCACGGCCTAGAATACCGAGCGAACGAGCTTTTGCTGTTGGGCAGCAAATGGCTCAATCAGCCACAGGCCATCCGCCACTACCGCAAGGCCTTACTAGACTGCATCCGTCGAGGCGAGTATCAAATGTCGTCGTTTCTGGCTTTAGCCATCCCAACGGTGCTGATGCAGCCGTTAGCCAAACTAGCTAAACGGTACCGATAGCATAGGCTGGCCCTATAGTAGCGGCAGCCACCAGTCTCGATGGTTCAGATACCAGGCAACCGTTTGCCGTAGTCCGGTTTCCAGCGTTTCCTGGGGCACCCAACCCAGCTCAGCCCGAATCTTGCTGGCATCGATCGCGTAGCGGCGATCGTGGCCCGGTCGATCTTTGACAAAGGTAATCAACTGTTTGGCTGGTCTAACGGGCAGGTCAGGAGCCAGCTCATCCATCAGCGCACAAAGCGTCGTCACCAGGTCCAGGTTCTTAACTTCGTTATGGCCGCCAATCGCATAGGTCTCTCCCGGCCTGCCCCGGTGAATGACCGCCTCTAGGGCGCGGCAGTGGTCCCCCACATACAGCCAATCGCGCACGTTTTGCCCATCGCCGTAGACTGGCAGGGGCAGACCCAGCAAAATATTGACGCACATCAGCGGAATCAGCTTTTCGGGGTAATGGTAAGGGCCATAGTTATTGGAGCAGTTGGTAATCAGGGTCGGCAGGCCGTAGGTGTGATAGTAGGCTCGCACCAGATGGTCGCTACCCGCCTTAGAAGCCGAATAGGGGCTGTTGGGAGCGTAGGGCGTGGTTTCGGTAAAGGGCGGATCGTCGGGGCCGAGGCTGCCAAATACCTCATCAGTAGACACATGCAGAAAGCGAGCGTGGCTGTTCTCAGACCAGTGGGTTCGGCAGGCCTCTAGCAGAGTGAAGGTGCCCTGAATATTGGTGCGAATAAAGGCATCGGGGGCAACGATGGAGCGATCGACGTGGGACTCGGCAGCGAAGTGGGCCACGGTGTCGATTGCTTCACTCTTGAGTAGGTTATCAACCAGGGCGCGATCGCAGATATCCCCCCGCACAAAGCGAAAATTTGGCTGCTGGTCTAGCCCCGCTAGGTTTTGGCGATTGCCTGCGTAGGTCAGCGCATCGAGCACCACCATGCGATCGCTCGGGTAGCGCTGGTGCCAGTAGTGAACAAAATTGGAGCCAATAAACCCCGCCCCGCCAGTGACCAGTAACCGACGCGGTGACCTTAGGGTTGTCGTCTGGGTAACCATTGCTCTGGGGCATCAGGGGCAAAGATTCAACGGTCTCAGCGGTTTTCGCTTTACCATCTAGCACCAGCATAGACCTGACTGAAGCGGGCCATCGCGACCTGTACCAGCGCAGTGGCTCATTCCATGAGTTGAAAAAATCGGCTGCAAGAGCCAACTCTATCGGGCAACTTTACGTAAGCTTCATGTAAAATTTGGAACCTTGAGGCACTTGAGTGTGGTCTATTACTCTGACTCAACTGTTGATGGATTGAACCACAATGAAACAGCGCCATGGAGCATTTAGCCTATTAGGAATAGCGGCATTGAGCACGCTAGCTCTTCCGGCATTTGCCAATCCAGCCACTCAGCAAACTGGCACACAGTCGGCCACTATTGAAGGCAGCAATAACCAGGTCATTCAGGTGATTAACCAGGTCAATATTAGCCACCCCGGCCTGGGCCGTGGCCTCGGCAACAATGCTCGCCGTGGCACTGTGCAGGGTGCCGTGCAGGACAGCTATCAAACTGTCACTATCGACGGTAACGGCAACAGCGTTTATCAAGAGACCAACCAGGTAAATCAGCAGCGGACATCGCCGGGCCGGGGCAACGGCGTTCGCCACAACGACGATGACGATGACGACAACAACCGGGGCCACCAGGGCCAGCGGCGGGGCCACGACCGCGATCGCGACGATGATGATGACTAAGTTCGGGGCGGTGCGAGCCTGGCTAAACCAGGTCGTAGAACGCTAGATTTCCTCAATTTAAAATGTCGGCTATTTTGCGATTGAATTCGGGCTTGAGTGCCTGGTTTGGGTCGTAAAACAAGACCTTTTTTGGTTTGGAATTAGGATTAATTCCAGTGGTTTCTTGCGCCTTTTTTTTGATGTCTAATTG
>JBARVK010000036.1:0-10024 GCA_049646225.1 Nodosilinea sp. | reverse complement strand
ATCTAGCACCGTCCCCCCCAACACCGTGTGGGATGGCAACACGCCGATCGGTCCGAATGCTAACTGGATTCCTGTCTATTCTACTGACGACGCCTACACTGGTATCCAAAACCCAATTAACGGCGTCACCTGGACGACCACCGCCCCAGTAGCCAATACCGTCAAACGCATCGGTTTTGTCTACAATTCCGGCACCAACGGAGCCCTACCGCCGGGTACTGCCGTCAACGACTTCAAGTTCACCGTGGTAACCAGCGGTTTGCCCGCCACCGGGGGCACCGTTGCTAACATTGGCCAGATTTTCGGAGAAACCCTCAACGATCCGGACAATAACCTGGTTTATGACGAATCTGGCGACCAAGATGCCAACAACTACGACGATGGCGTTTTTCCGCCCAATCCCAACATCAGCGACTTCATTGCCAATCCTCAAACCGGTGCCGCTAACCCCAACGACCCTGATACCAATAACAACAACACCGGTGCAGGTCCCGATGGGGAGTCAAACGTCATCGGCATTTTGCCCCTGCCAACCGCCAACAGCGCATTGCTAAATGGCCCCAACAACGTTCCCAATGCCATTGGCCCGACTAATGCCCAAGATGACTTTACCAATGTCGCTGCCACGGTGCCTACCCCTGGGGTACAGGGCAGCGCCAGCGACCCAGCGGCGGTGACAATCACCAACACCGTTAAGAACACCATTGCTACCAATTTAGATAACGTCAAGCTACTGCCCTTTGCCCCCGATGCCACCAATGCCCTAACTGGTGGGGTTCATGGTACCAACGCCAGCATTCCCGATGGCACTACGGTGACGATTAAGTTTGGAGCTCAGACCGCCGTCTACACGTATACCGCAGCGGGGGGCTTTGCTCCGGTAGCGGCTAACCCACCTGTAGCCATTGGCACCCTGACCCCAGGCCAGCAGAAGTCCTACACGGTAACGGTAGATTTGCCCGCAACCACGGCTCAAATTCAGGGTTATACCATTCCGATCGTGGCCTTTGTGGATAACGACAGCAACAACAGCTTTGTTGCCGCCACCGACACGGTCTACAACTTCACCAACGATCGCATCTACCCTGGCTTTATCAATCTGGCGAAGACGACCCGCATTATTGACCGTGACGGCACCACCCAGATTGATCCCCCTGGCCCTGGCCCCTCCTATACCAATAACCCCACCGGACGCGCCCAGCTCGGGCAGTTTGTGGAATATCGGATTACCTATCAAAACATCTCTGAGGTTCAACCTGCCAGCGGCGGCGGCAATGTGCTGTTGACGGGCAATAGCTTGGTGATCAACGAGGATGGAGCGGCGGCCCCGAATACCTGGGCGGCGATTACCACCCACCGCCAAAATACCGCAGCTACCCTTGGCACTCTGCAGTTTTATAACGGCGCGGTTCTGCTGGGCAACACTGACCCAGCCTCTGGGGCGGCGGTGACCCGGTACGTCAACACGATTCCCTCGTTGGCTCCTCAGGTGAGTGGCACGCTGACCTTCCGCCGAATTGTCAACTAGGTCTGGGAGGCTCAGTCCACCGCAGAACTTGTGGTGGACTGAGCCTCCGACTGACCCTAACGACTGACCGCCCCCCAAAGGGGGGATTTGCATACTGTTTAGACAAGGTTGAACAACTATGAAACGCTCACTTGGTTTAGGTTTGGCGGCCCTGGCCAGCCTGGTTATCATCCCCGTTGCAAAGGGCAGCCCCAGCCTGGCTCAGCTTCAGACGATGGGGGCTGAGATGGTGCAACAGGTCATGCGGCCAGAGGTCAAGCTAGTGCTGGAGGCCTCAAAGCAGGTGCAGGTCTTCGATGCCGAGGGCCAGCCTCAGCTGATCTGGCAATCCCTGGAGGGCGAAGCAACGGTGCAGCCCCGAGATGTGCTGCGCTACACCATTTCCTCAAACAATGCTGGGCAAATGGCCGCTAAGAATCTGGTTATCAACCAGGCCATTCAGCCTCAGATGACCTACGTACTGGCAACCGCTGTAGGCAATGACGGCGCTACCGTGACCTACAGCATTGATGGCGGCGAGTCCTTTGTGGCCGAACCCGTGGTGGAGGTAGTGCAGGAGGACGGCACCGTCACTCTAGAACCTGCTCCCGCTGAAGCCTACACCAATATCCGCTGGGATTTTGCCCAATCTCTGGAACCCGAGGTGGCGGTGCAAGTGGCCTACGACGTCACCGTGAAGTAGCCGCCGGGGCGATCGCCAACCGTCCGCTCACCTGGCGATCGCCCCACGGGGCTCTGCTGCCCAGTCGACTTGCTAGAGGCCCCTTTGGCTTTAGCAGGACAGGTTTTTGGTGCCCATTGCCCAGTCTTTTGCTAAGGCCATTTTGCTGGCGCCATTCTTATTCACCGCTCTTGAGCAACTCCAATGGTTACGCACATACTCAAGCTGTTACGGAAAGGGGGCCTGACGCTGTTTTATCAGGCTCAGCAGGGCAGTCTGATGGCTCGGAGCCCACACCGCCGCTGGTTTAGACGGGGGCTGATAGGTCTCCTGGGGCTAGGGCTGGTTCTGGGCTTGGCCGCTCCTCTAACAGCTCAAACGGAGCCCAATCTAGATAATCAGGTTACCTACAGCTACAGCGATGGTAGCGGTGGGTTCACCTGGACGGGCTACGGTTCCGTTTCCCTAGGCGTGACGTTGATCGACCCATTTGGCACCCTATTGGGCTGCGGGGGGGCACCCTTGCCCAACTATCTGGGGTTTACCATGGGGCTCTACAATCCCCTGCCAGGGGATGCTACCCAGTCAGAACTGGGGACGCTGGTGGCTTTAACCCCCACCGAACTGCCGGATAATCCGGGCAATGGGGTGCCTGCAGGGCTTGCCCCCAACGTCGCCAACGCCAATCCCTACAATTTGTCGACCCAGGGAACCTACAACTTTTTGCTAGATCCGGCCCGGGGACAGGTTGATGTGGGGCGCACCTACCTGCTGGTGGTGACCCCGCCGCCGGGCACTCCCTACGTGCAGCGGCGCATTAAGCTGCAAATTCTCCGCAATAGCGGCGGGGTGATCGCCTATCGGGCTACATCCCTGGATGGGCAGCCGATCGCCGCTTCCGGGGCGACTCAGGTTGAGCAACAGACCCTGCAAATTAACGATGCGGCTCAAACCGGGCTGCAGCTATCGGCGCTAAACCTGGCCACCACCCTGTGTAATGCCCGCCAGCTACAGCTGACCAAATCGGGCGATCGCGCTGTAGCCCAGCCCGGCGATACCGTGATCTACCGGGTGCTGGTGCGCAACCAAACGGATACGCCACTGCAAGACCTCACGTTTACCGACACGCTACCCCTAGGCTTTCGGCTGGTGGCTGGGTCAGCGCGGGCCGCGTTGGCCCAGCAGACCTACCCAGTTCAGGTCAACCAATCAGGGTCCACCGTGGAGTTTCAGGTGGATGGGGCCGTATCTCTGCCCATTGGTGAGGCTTTGAGTCTGGTCTACGCCGCCCAGCTCACCCCCGATGCCATTCGCGGGACGGGCCAAAATTCAGCCCTGGTTGCCGCTCGCCGTAGCGATACCGGGGCTCTCCTGCGGGATGGGCCTGCCAGCCATCGCCTGCGGATTGATCCAGGGCTGCTGTCTGACTGCGGCACCCTGATTGGTCGGGTGTTTGAAGACCGTAACTTCGATGGCGAGCAGCAGGCGGAGGAACCAGGCCTGCCCTACGCCGTAATCTTCCTCGACGACGGTAACCGCATTACCACCGATGAGCGGGGCATTTTCTCGCTGGCCAATGTGCTGCCGGGCTATCGCTCAGGCACCCTTGACCCGCTGAGCATTCCTGGCTACGAGCTGGCCCCTAACCGGGTGTTCATCGAGCGCAACAGTGCATCTCGGCTGGTGCATTTGGCCCCAGGCGGCATGGTGCGAATGAATTTTGGGGTGATGCCCCAGGCCGGAGGTGGCAATAATGACCGCTAAGCGACTGCTGAATACTGTGATTGGTCTGGGGCAGGCTGGGCTGACCGTGGGGGCGGGGCCGGTAATAGCCGAGGTTCAAACTCCCCCAAATGCTCTGCTGCCGATCCAGGATGGCCCTACCCAGACTGCGCCTGATGAGCAGCTCCCGATGCCGATACAGTCGTCGACTCCGGCACTAGATTCGGCGGCGGCTATCCCCCGGTTTTCTCACTCGGCAACAGCGAGGCGCGCCATCACCCCTCCCGCTCCTGCGCTGCCGTCGATTACCCCGGCGGCCCCAGGGGTGCCCCGGTTTTCATCCCCTTCCTCTCCTCGGATTGTCTCCCTCGATCGCGCTCTGGCGATGGAGCCCGCCTCGGTTGCGTCGGAGACCCCTGCTTCACCAGCGCTGCCAGAGACCGATCTCTCCTCCTCCCCAACCGATTCGACTAGGGAGGAGGCACCAGCGGCTTCGGCGACAATTCAGTTCGTAACCCCGGCGACGGCGGCGGTGCTCGATATTCCGTCAACGGCGGTGACGCTGCAATTTCCAGTGGGTAGCACCATTACTCTGTTGGTCAACGGCAGCCCGGTGGGTGACGATTTGATTGGCCGTACTGAGACCAATTCGGAAACGGGCTGGATTACCCAGACCTGGTACGGGGTGGGGCTGCACCCAGGCACCAACCAGCTGTCGGCCCATGGCCAAAGCCCAACCGGCGATCTACCCGCCGTGGAGCGTGAGGTGACAGTCCGGGGCGCGATCGCCAGCCTGAGCGTTACCACCTTAGAAAGTCGGGTCACCGCCGATGGTCGCTCAACCGCCACGGTTCAGGGCCAGCTCTTGGATCCTCAGGGCAATGTGGCCAGCCAGGACACGGTAATTACCCTAGAGTCGAGCCAGGGTCAGTTCACCGACGACGACCAGAACCCTGACCAGCCGGGGTTTCAGGTGCAGACCCAGGCGGGCCGCTTTAGCGCCACCCTGCAAACGGGGTTGACCCCGGGGCCCGCAACGATTCGCGCCAGCCGGGGCGAACTCGAAGCCTACACCCAGGTGGAGTTTATCACCGAGCTGCGTCCTACCCTGTTAACCGGGGTAGTCGATGTGCGCTTGGGCAGCGGCGGCACCGATTTCTACAGCCGCTACCGCGATTTTTTGCCCCCCGACGGCGGGGCCGGGACTGAGCTGGCGGTGCGGGGTGGAGCATTTGCGATTACGTCCTTTGGCGACTGGCGCTTTACCGGGGCCTACCGCAGCGATCGCGCCCTCAACGAAGGCTGCGACGGCACCGTGCCGCTGTTTCGCAATGCTCAGGAGTGCGATCGCGCCTACCCGGTCTACGGCGATGCCTCCACCTCTGAGGTGCTAGCTCCCTCTACCGACAGCCTCTACCTGCGGCTAGAGCGCACCTCTCCTGAACCCAATGCCGGATCTGACTACTTAATGTGGGGCGATTACCGGACCGACGAGTTTACCACTTCCTCCCAGCTATATAGCAGCATCAGCCGATCGCTCCACGGCTTTAGCGGCAACTACAACCTGGGCAATTTGCAGCTCTCCGCCATTTATGGCAACAACATTCAGGGCTTTCAGCGCGACACCATTGCCCCCGACGGCACCAGCGGCTTTTACTTTCTGTCGCAGCGATTGCTGGTACCGGGTAGTGAGGCAGTTTACTTAGAGCTCGAAGAACTTAACCGACCGGGGCAGGTGCTCGATCGCCAGCAGCTCAGCCGCGGCCCCGACTACGAAATCGACTACGATCGCGGCACCCTGCTGTTTCGCCAGCCGGTATTGCGCACCGTTGTCGACAGCCAGGGCCGGATTTTGGTCAGGCGGATTGTGACCACCTACCAGCACGAAGGTGGCGACAGCACCAGCCTCTACGGCGGTCGATTGCGCTACCACCTCAACCGCGACCAGGCTCAGGCCAGCTGGCTAGGGGCGACCTATCTGCAAGAAAATCATGCCGACCAGCAGTTTCAGCTCTACGGGGCCGATGCCCAGATCAGCTTCGGCAGCGGCGGCCTGCTGCTGGCTGAATACGCCCACTCCACCAGCAGCCTGGTCAATGCGACCCCCGTGGATGGCGATGCCTATCGTCTAGAGGTCAGCAATGCCTTTAGCGATCAGCTTTCGGCTCGGGCCTACTGGCAGCAGGTATCCCCTGGGTTTGCCAATAATGCCACCACTAGTTTTGTGCCGGGCCAGCGCCGCTACGGGGCCGAACTCCAGGCTGACTTATCTGAGACCACCGCTCTGCGCTTTGGCTATGACCACGAAGACAATTATGGCGTAGCCCCCGCTACCCTGACGGCGCTTGAGCCCCTCCTATTTCCTGGCGTTGCCGCCACGCCGGGGCAGCCCCTCGATAACTCTCTGACCACGATCACCGCTGGCCTTCAGCAGCGCATCGGCAGTGCTACCACCTCAATTGACTGGATTCACCGCGATCGCAGCGATCGCCTCGATCCTCGGTTTAACACGGTGACCGACCAGATTCGCTCAATGGCGACTCTGCCCGTTGCCGAAAATGTTACCTTTACCGCTCTGAATGAGTTCACCCTAGCGGGCCGGGCCGATGCCGTTTATCCCAATCGCACCCTGCTGGGCCTCAACTGGCAGATTCAGCCCGGCATTAGCCTAGGGGTAACCCACCAGATTCTCAACGGTGGTCAGTACGACAACGACAGCATCACCTCCCTTTACCTCGCTGGTGACTACGAGTTTGCCACCGGCACCCGGCTGACCGGCAACTTCTCAATGTTTGACCGAGGCCAAATGTCAGGGGCTATTGGGGTTCAGCAGGGCGTTACCCTGGCACCAGGCTTGCAGCTTGATCTGGCCTACGAGCATGTCTTTCAAAGCAATAATCTGGTCACCGGGGCGGGCACTCAATTTGCCCAACCCTATGCGGTAGGTCAGTCTGCCGCCGCCTTAGCCCCCACGGGCGGCAGCAGCTACAGCGTCGGGCTGTCCTACACCGGTAGCCCCGACTTCCAGGCTAATGCGCGGTTTGAGCACCGCACCTCCAGCGCCGGGTCGAATACGCTGATTTCTGCCGACGCCCTTGGGCGTCTGTCACCATCCCTGACGGTGCTGGGCCGCTTTCAACAGGCCAGTGCCGCCAATCAGCTGCTCTCCGGATTGGGCGATACCACCAACCTGCGCCTGGGGATGGCCTACCGCGATCCCGACAACGATGCGTTCAATGCCCTGCTGCGCTACGAGTACCGCCGCAACCCCGGAATCTTGCCCGAGAACCTGCTCCAGGGCAGCGGCAGCGGCTCAGCCGATCACGTTTTTTCCGCCGAGGCGATCTATGCTCCCGACTGGCAATGGGAATTCTACGGTAAGTTCGCCCTGCGTAACAGCACGTCATACCTGGCCTCAGACCTGGTGGGGAGCATCACCGTTACCCTAGCTCAGCTGCGGGCTACCTACCGCCTCAACTACCAGTGGGATCTGGTTGGTGAGGCCCGCTTCATCAACCAGCCCAGCGCTGGCTACAGCGAAACGGGCTTCTCCCTGGAGGCAGGGTACTACCTCAACCCCAACCTGCGCCTGTCAGCGGGCTACAGCTTTGGGGGGGTGTCCGACCGCGACTTCAACGGCTCCCGCTCTGCTGGCGGCCCCTATTTTGGCCTCACGCTCAAACTCGATAACTCGTTGCTAGAGGGTTTTAGCATCGACGACGCCCCCGCAACCCCGCCTACGGCTGAACTGCCCTAGGGTAGAGCCATTTGTATTCAGTCTTGTTTTTCCTTGCCGTTTGTAGTGCTTCTAACTATGTTTTTCTCCCACCGCCCTACCAGACGACCGATGAGCGGCCTTGAATCAGCTAACCCTCGGGTCGTGCAGCACGGCCCCCACGACGGGGCTATCTGGGAGAGGCTAAAGAAAACCTATCGCGATCGCCACTCTTCAAACGTAGCGATCGCCCTCTCTTTCTTTTCTCTGTTGGTTGCCGCCCCAGCTATGGCAGAGGGCTCCTATCAGGTGGGCCTAAACCAGCCTCTGTTTGAATACGACAGTACCTACAGCAGCAATCAGGTGGGTATCGCTGTCAAGCCCAGGCCCCTCTATGTAGATGTCGTTAACGTTGGTGAGGTGATTAACGTTGCTGCTTGTGGCGGCGCTGACGCAAACAATCTTACCGTTGAAATTTATCGCCATGCCCCTGGCTCTTTGCAAAACTTTCCTCCTCCCGCAGGGACTCAGGTTTTGGCCCCTACCGCCCTATCAACGGCAGCGGGCAAAATTGCCTGTAACTCGACCTTGAATGCTCCAATTACTAATCCTTTTCGCTTCACCCCAACCTCTACAGGGACTTACGAAATTCGTATTCGCGATACAGTCTCAACCGAGGGGCTTCTCAATCGCTTCGATATTACAGTAACCCCTAACTCCGCGACCAATCCTGATCCTCGTGCTAACGGAGGCCGCCTTTGGGCTTACATTATGGCGTTTAATACTGGCAGTTTTGCTCAATCAGCGTCGACAAACGCTGACTACTTTATTGTAGTGCCTGGGGGATTTTTGAACACAAATTATGTCTGGCGACTCGATTTAAACAATTTTGCAGGGAATGTCTATGAGCTAGTAGCAAACCAGCTAGGTGTAGACTCTCCAAATGGGCTGGGTCGAGACGTTGCCGGTCTAAGCGTTGACATGGCAAACAATAGTCTCACAGCTAGATACAAACAGTATTTGAGTTATCCGACTGTAGTCAATCCTCCGCCCGCCCCTTCGCAAGTTCCCAATATTTCAAATTTCCGCTTTGAAGATAATGCAGGCGTTGACTATACGATTTCGCCAGGGGCCACGAACGGTGTTCAAGACAGCGGCTTCTTTAAGTTTACAACCGATGTCGACGGCACTTATTCCGTCGTGATTGATGTTTCAAATGGCAGTGGGGGGCCTCCTGACGGCATTTATGGTACTGGCGACGTGCTACTTTTAGGCAAGACAAAAGTAGGGGTTGAAACAGCGGTACCCTGGGCAGGAAGAGATAACTCAGGGAATGTCTTGCCAAATGGCAACTATACGGCCCAGATTCGAGTCAGAGTTGGAGAGTACCATTTTGTGGCTGCCGATGCCGAGACTAGTGGTGGTGGTGCTCAAAACGGCCTTACTCTCTTTCAAGCCCTGTCAAACACAACCTCGATTAATACCAACGTTTATTGGGACGATATAACTGGTTTAGGAGCGGCAGCTGGCGGTACCAGTAATGTTCCTAATGGCGCTTCATCGTCTAGTCCGGCAGGACGCCATACCTGGGGTAACTTCACTAGCGGTGGCTTTGGCAATTTAAGGTACATCGATACCTATGTCTACGGAGCCAACAACACCGTCGAAGTGCCGGCGGCTATTGCCGGTAACGACACCCCCGTTAGCAGTAGTCCAAATATGCTGCTGGTAAAGCGAATCACGGCCATTAACGGTACCAGTTTTACCAGTGTGATAGACGGTATCAATAGCCCTGGACCCAACTATGTAGCCCCACCTAGGGATCAAGACGACAACCACGCCAGCTGGCCCGGCAATTTTCTGCGCGGCCAAGTTACTGGCAACATTATGCCTGGCGACATCACAGAATTTACGATTTACTTCCTCTCTAGCGGTACTGTGTCAGCTCAAAATGCTTTGTTCTGCGATCTGGTGCCGTCCAACGTCACCTTTATACCGAATGCCTACAACAGTACAGCTGCGGCCAATGGCCCTAGCCCGGTGCCGGGGATAACGACTGATGGGGGCGATCGCGGTATTGTTCTGGGCCTGGGTACCCAGGCCAGCACCAGCCCATACCCTATTCAGGTGTCTCTGTCTAACAGCAGCGATGGCGATGTGGGGCAGTACGTAGCCCCCGGTATCGACCTGACGACCATTGACAGTCGTCTATCAGGCTGTGGCAGCAACACCAACGGGGCGATTGTAGCCAGACTGGGCAACTTACCTAAGGCTAACAGTGCTGGTAATCCGCCAGGATCCTACGGCTTTGTTCGCTTTCAGGGGCGGGTCAACTAGTCCTCTACAGCGCAAGTTTGGAACCTATCGCAAAGCGATAGGTTCTCCCTCAGTTCAGTAT
>JBARVK010000035.1:0-6105 GCA_049646225.1 Nodosilinea sp. | reverse complement strand
GGCCTCGTCAAAGCGAGCCTTGAGTTCTACTAGGGCCACCACCTGCTTGCGGTTTTCCGCCGCTGCAATCAGCGCCTTGACAATAGGTGAGTCGCCTGAGGTGCGGTAGAGTGTCATCTTGATGGTGAGCACCTTCGGATCATTGGCCGCCTGGGTAATGAACTCTTGCACCGATGTCTGAAACGATTCGTAGGGATGGTGCACTAAGATATCCCCCTCCCGCAGGGCAGCGAAAAAATTGGGGGGATGCTCAGAGTAGCTGCGGTTACCGTCGTCGTCTAGCTCCATGATGGGTTTGAGGCGGGGCGGTACAAGCGGGGTCCAGGGTTTGTCCTTGAGCTCCGGCAGGGGCAGCGACATGAAAAAAAACAGATCTCCAAGGTTTAGCAGCCCATCAATGTCGTAGACGCGATCGCGGCTGACCCGCAGCTCGCGCATGAGCCCTTCCTTGAGGTCGTCGGGCATGGCGCTTTCCAGCTCCACCCGGCAGACAAAGCCCTCCAGCCGCCGCTTGTTGATTTCTTTTTCGATCGCAATTAGGAGATCGTCAGCCTCGTCTTCTAACACCGGAAAGTCGGCATCGCGGGTAATGCGAAACAGGTGGTGCCCCACAATAGTCATGCCCGGAAATAGGTAGCCCAGGTTTTCGGCAATCACCTGCTCCAGGGGCACCCCAATCCACAGGCAGGGTTCACCTTTGTGGGTACAGAGAGGCTCGGGCATGCCCACAAAGCGAGGCAGGCTGCTAGGCACCTTGACCCGGGCAAAGCGCTCAATGCCGGTGTCGGGATCAGCCACCTTTACGGCCAGATTCAGGCTCAGGTTCGACAGACGCGGAAACGGGTGCGACGGATCCACGCTGAGGGGCGTCAGTACCGGAAAGATACGCTTCTCGAAGTAGTCCCGCAGATAAACCTTCTGCTTCTTTGTCAGTTCACGGTAGTTTTGCAGGTAAACTCCGTGCTTAGTCAGAGCTGGCCGCAGACTGTGCTCAAAGGTCTGATGCTGAAGCTTTGTGGTTTCTATCAGATGCGATCGCATCACCTCTAGCTGCTTAGTCGGCGACAGCTTATCGGGGGTTTCGGGGTGGACACCGGCCTCGGCCTGCTCCATCACCCCAGAGATCCGCACCATAAAGAACTCGTCTAGATTAGCGCTGTAGATTGCCAAAAACTTCAGCCGCTCCAGCAGCGGCGTGCGGGGGTCTAAGGCCTGGTGCAGCACCCGTTCGTTAAACCCCAGCCAGCTCACCTCGCGATTGATGTAGTAGCGGGCATCGCTCAGATCAATCTCCTGCTGTACCGGCTCAGCTTTGGTCATAGCGGTTTCTGCGCTCTCAGTGCCATCTATCTGGGCATTTTAATAACTCAACCTAATGCTTGGGTTAAGGAATACAGTCGTTCTACCCCAGCGATCGCCTGATCTCAGTGAGCCAAACCCTTGGCTCCCCCGCCAAGGTTTAGATAAAGTCAGCACAATCGTCGTAGGCTGTCGCGCTCTAGTGATACTCTGAATGATGGCGCTTTAAAACGTAACAGTCACTCAATAAAGCGCCCGAAATAGCTGATCATACGAGATAGGCGCAAGGCATGGTCACCACAGCAGAAAAAACAAACGTTGGTTACATCACGCAAGTCATCGGTCCGGTTGTAGACATCAAGTTTCCGGCCGGCGAGATGCCCAAGATCTACAATGCCCTCAAAATCGAGGGTACTAATCCCGCTGGCAACCAGGTTGCCGTCACCTGCGAAGTGCAGCAGCTTCTGGGCGACTCCCAGGTGCGAGCTGTATCTATGAGCACCACCGATGGACTGGTGCGGGGCATGAAAGCCGTAGACACCGGTGCCCCCATCAGCGTGCCCGTGGGCGCGTCTACCCTGGGGCGAATTTTTAACGTGCTGGGTGAACCCGTTGACGAGAAAGGCCCCGTCAATGTCGAAACGACCTCCCCTATCCACCGCTCGGCACCTAAGTTCACCGAACTAGAAACCCAGCCTTCGGTATTTGAAACCGGTATTAAAGTCATCGACCTGCTGGCCCCCTACCGTCGTGGCGGTAAAGTTGGGTTGTTCGGTGGGGCAGGCGTAGGCAAAACCGTACTCATTCAAGAACTGATTAACAATATTGCTAAAGCCCACGGTGGTGTGTCGGTATTTGGCGGTGTCGGCGAGCGCACCCGCGAAGGCAATGACCTCTATAACGAATTTATCGAGTCTGGCGTGATCAACGCCGACGACCTCAGCCAGTCGAAGGTTGCCCTAGTCTACGGTCAGATGAACGAACCCCCCGGGGCTCGGATGCGCGTGGCGCTTTCAGCGTTGACCATGGCTGAGTACTTCCGCGACGTCAACAAGCAAGACGTGCTGCTGTTTATCGACAACATCTTCCGGTTTGTGCAAGCTGGTTCCGAGGTGTCGGCACTGCTGGGCCGTATGCCCTCCGCTGTAGGCTACCAGCCCACCCTGGGTACCGATATGGGTGACCTGCAGGAGCGCATTACCTCCACCCTGGAGGGATCTATCACCTCCATTCAGGCGGTGTATGTGCCTGCGGACGACCTGACCGACCCCGCTCCCGCCACCACCTTTGCCCACCTAGACGCCACTACGGTGCTATCTCGGGCCTTGGCCTCTAAGGGCATCTACCCCGCTGTAGACCCCCTGGACTCTGCTTCCACCATGCTTCAGCCCAGCGTGGTTGGCGAAGAGCACTACGCCACCGCCCGAGCCGTGCAGTCTACCCTACAGCGCTACAAAGAGCTTCAGGACATCATTGCCATTCTGGGTCTTGACGAGCTGTCTGAAGATGACCGTCTGGTGGTCGCCCGCGCCCGCAAAATCGAGCGCTTCCTCTCCCAGCCTTTCTTTGTGGCCGAAGTCTTCACGGGGGCACCTGGAAAGTATGTCTCCCTGGAAGACAGCATCAAAGCCTTCAACCAGATTCTCTCTGGCGAGCTAGATGAGATCCCTGAGCAGTGTTTCTACCTCAAGGGCGGCATTGAAGAAGTGCTGGAAGCCTACGAGAAGATCAAGGCTGAAAAGTAAGCGGCTGTCGGGGGTCGGTCAGCGATCGGCCCCCATACCGTGCGCCCTCAATACTGTGTGACATACCTATTTCATCCTTGTTATGGCATTAACCGTTCGTGTAATTGCCCCAGATAAAACCGTTTGGGACTCTGAGGCTGAGGAAGTGATTCTGCCCAGCACCACCGGCCAACTGGGCATTCTAGCTGGCCACGCTCCCCTGCTTACCGCCTTGGATGTAGGGGTTATGCGGGTCAGAACCGGTAAAGAGTGGGTGCCCATTGCGCTGATGGGTGGCTTTGCCGAAGTCGACAGCAACGAGTTGATTATCTTGGTTAACGGGGCTGAACGCGGCGACGCTATCGACGCCGCAAAGGCCCAGACTGTCTATCAAGATGCTGAGGCTCGTCTCAGTGAGGTCGATACTGACGATAAGCTAGCCACCTTTCAGGCTCGCCAGAACCTGAAGCGGGCTCGGGCTCGCCTCCAGGCCGCTGGAGGGCTAAAGTAAGCCAGCCTGGATTTGCCTATCTAAAAAACCACGGCTTTAGGACTAAAGCCGTGGTTTTTTTGTGGGCGCTAGTACCTTAAGTTAGGCCTAACGCCATAAATCTAGCCTCTGCCGAGAGTTGCTGGCAAACACCTTCAACTCGGCCTCCCATCACGAACTACCGGTAAAGGTAATCTCCGGGAAGCGGTCTTGGGCTTCGGTTAAGGGCTTACCCTTACCTTCTTCCTGCCAATAGTTGATGATCTCAGTGGCCTGGTTGAGAATTTCAACCCGCTCTTCTTCCTCGATCCAGGGCTTTCCCTCTAGCTCGGTTTTCATTTGTTCCCAGGCATCGTTACGGGGCCAGAAGAAATAAGAGGTGAGCGGGCTGGTGCCCTTACCTACCACCTGATCAACTGCCAGCGCAACGTCATTTTCTAGCCAGAGTACTTTTAGGACAAATCTGGACAAGTAGACCTCCGCCGCAATTCCAAAAATATTACAGTCTATAATCCTATCACCTCAGCTCCCTCAACTCTACCCCAAGTGTGCATACTATGACTTTCCTGGCTGCTCCCCTCGCGATCGCGGTGTTTGATATTGACGGCGTACTGCGAGATGTGGGTAATTCTTACCGCCGCGCCCTGGCCGACACCGTAGAGCAATTTACCGATGGCGGGTATCGTCCCTCTAGCGAAGACATTGACCGCCTAAAGGAAGAAGGAATTTGGAACAACGATTGGGAAGGGTCTCAGGAGCTGGTCTATCGCTATTTTGAAGCCCAGGGGAACCCCCGAGAGGCCGTAGCCCTCGACTATGACGCGATCGTGGAGTTCTTTCAGCAGCGCTACCGGGGGCCTAACCCTAACGACCCCGACCAGTGGACTGGCTACATTACCCAGGAACCTTTACTGGTCGAGAAATCGTATTTTGAGGGTCTGACGCGCGATCGCATTGCCTGGGGATTCTTTAGCGGCGCGACCCAGGGCTCAGCCAACTTTGTGCTTCAGCGTCGCCTGGGGTTGAGCGCTCCGGTCCTGGTGGCGATGGAAGATGCCCCCGGTAAGCCCGATCCCACCGGCCTGCTAGCGGTAGTCGATCGGTTAATAGAGCAGGGCTCGCTGCCTGAGGGGTTGCCGATTATTTATGTGGGTGACACCGTTGCCGATATGCAAACCGTTGTGCGGGCTAGAACCGCCTGCCGCCAGCGGCGGTGGCTGGGGGTGGGGGTGCTGCCGCCCCACATCCTGGCCAGTGACAATGCCTACCGGGAGACCTACCGAAATACCCTCGAAGCCGCTGGGGCCGACCAGGTGATTCGTCAGGTGAGGGAGCTAACCGCTGACTTGATTCAAACGCTGATCCAGCCTTGAAGAATTGCGATTTTGGGTTTACAAGCCTTTTGGGGTTCGGCTCCAGACATCGCCCCACGCTTTTCTGCTAGAAATATGGACGGGCTACGGTGGCGATGTGGCTGATTAGGGGTATGGTCTGACCCGCTGATGGGGAAGCTCAACGTCGGAGCAGAAATTTAGAGAAATTCCTTTCGCTAAAGTCCATTCAGGGGTTAGTGTCTAGGTTGAGCTTTTCTGGATGCATTAGGACAGCGCAATGGCTAAAGCTGACCCTCACCGCCTCAAGCTCTCTCAACTACGGGCGCTAGTGGCCATTGCTGATCACGGCTCATTCAGTGATGCAGCCCTACAGTTGGATCTGTCTCAGTCCGCCGTCAGCCACGCGATCGCTACCCTAGAGGAGGAGCTAGGCGTGCTGCTGCTCAATCGGGGCCGTCAAGGGGCCGCGCTAACGCCAGTGGGCGAACAAATCATTGAAGAGGCGCGACAGGTGCTGCGATCGCTCCACAGTCTCTGCTACAGGGCTGACGAGGCCAAGGGGCTAGGTACAGGAGAAGTGCGCATCGCTGCCTTTCGCAGCGTGGCGACCCACATTCTGCCTGAGGTGATTCGTCAGTTTAGACAGCAATTTCCAGGCGTAACCATTACCATCGACGAAAAAATTCACTACGAAATGGTTGAAAATGACCTCCGCCAGGGCCGCGCCGATGTGGGGTTTACCTACCTGCCCACCCAGGACGAGTTTGATCAGTGGGAACTGCTGCGCGATCGCTACATTGCTCTGCTGCCGCCCAGCCCTCAGCCCCCGGCAGTACCGTTTGGGTGGGACGATTTGGCGACCTACCCGCTGATCTTGACGCCGACCGATGACGGCGATCGCCAGCACCTCGATCGCCTGCTGCAGCCTCTGGGTCAGAAACTGCAGCCCGCCTACGCTGTGCGCGAAGACTCCACGATTCTCAGTATGGTGGAGCGGGGTTTGGGGGCCACAATTATGGCGGCCCTGGCGGCAGAGCCCATTCTGCCAGGGCTGCGAGTAGCTGAGCTACCCCAGCCCCTAGAGCGAGTGATCGGCATCATTGTGCTGCGCGAGGCTCTGCTGCCGCCGCCCGTTTACGCTTTTTTAGAACGGCTCAAGGCTATTTGGCCGCAGACAAGGGCTGATCAGACCGTCAAACCCTATTGATCGATATTTTGGGCAGCAGAGCCAATTCATAAAAAGCCCCAACGCTAGGTC
>JBARVK010000034.1:0-1845 GCA_049646225.1 Nodosilinea sp. | reverse complement strand
TACTCAGCAAAATACGATCCATACATAATATAGTCGTCGCTTTGCAGCTGAGCTTCGCCTGTGTAAAACGCGACCTCAATCGATGTTGTCGCACCGTTACTGTCGGCCTCAGGAATGAGCTTGATGTACTGGTTTTGATTGTCGTAAAAGCTGGGGCTAGACTCTAGCTCAAGCAAATAGCCCCCCTCGGTACCGATCAGAGTGTAGGGGCTAGCCTGGCCACTGCTCCACTGCACCTGGTCGGGGGTTACAGTCATGGTGCCAAAGGTCAGCAAAACATTGCTAAGGGGCTGCCATTCGTGAATTAGGGTATCGGGTAGGGCAGCCGCCTGGGCCGTCGGGGTTGTATCTGGGGCGGCAGGGGTAGAGGGCTCGGGAGCCGAGTCAGCTGGGGCGGTTGGTGCTGGTGCTGGGGTTAGGGGTGTTGGGTCAACCGCCGTGGGGGGCGGACTAGGACGACATCCGGCGATCGCTATCCCAGCCACAGCTGCCAGCCCCCACCCCCGTAACGTAGAAGGGTGCTGAGACGGATGAGCAAGTTTTGCGACCCTGTTGAACACGTCGGTACTCCGCAGCAAGACCTGGTGCCATAGTAGCGTTTCACAGACCTGCTGATGTCGGTTGAGAGTTCTAGCCTCTGCCCCAAGCCTCGGCCCAAAGCTAAACTCTCGGGCCGAGGTGCTGGCAGTAGAAAAACGGCTTTTTAGCTTTTTAAAAATAGGATGCATCTGCGATCGCTGGGGTGGGTAAAGTATAGGCAGTACCGCCCTGGGGGCCAGAGGTCACAACGGCAGTGGCTTGTCTATCCCAGATGCGATCGCTACAGTTTGGGGAAACCCAGGGAGATAGGGCATGGCTCAAACGGTTCAGTCGGCGGCGGCAGCAGCGGCAGCAACAGCTCATCCTGATGTAGAGCTGCGCCAGGTATGCAAGACCTTTGGCACAGACGTCGCGGTACGCCAGCTTGACTTGGCCGTACAGCCGGGCGAGTTTTTTAGCATTTTAGGCCCCTCGGGCTGTGGCAAAACGACCATTTTGCGCATGATTGCGGGCTTCGAAAGCCCCACGGCTGGCGAGGTGCTGCTTCAGGGTACCAGCGTGGGTCCGGTGCCTGCCCATCGGCGGCCTGTCAACACGGTGTTCCAAAGCTATGCCCTGTTTGACCACATGACTGTCAAAGACAACATTGCCTTTGGTCTCAAAATTCGGCGGTTGGGAACGGCCCAGGTGCGCGATCGCGTGGCCGATGCCCTGCGACAGGTGCGTATGGAAACCATGGCCAACCGCTACCCGGCGCAGCTCTCTGGCGGGCAGCAGCAGCGCGTCGCCCTGGCCCGCGCCCTGGTCAACCGCCCGGCGGTGATGCTGCTCGATGAACCCCTCGGTGCCCTCGACCAAAAACTCCGCAAGCAGATGCAGGTCGAGCTAGCTAACCTGCACCGTCAGCTGGGCATCACGTTTATTATGGTCACCCACGATCAAGAAGAGGCGCTGTCGCTGTCCAACCGCATCGCCGTCATGAACAACGGCCAAATTGAACAAATTGGTACGCCAAGCGATATCTACGATCGTCCCCGCACCCCGTTTGTCGCAGATTTCATCGGCGATACCAATCTACTGCCCGGGCGGGTAGACCAGACCTCTCCCACCGAGGTACAGGTCACTACCGCCAGCGGGTTACGGGTGCTAGCCCAGTCCACCCAGGCACCTCGATCCGCCGTTCAAGATGTGGTGGTGAGCGTACGACCCGAAAAAATTGGTCTCAGCCTCACTGCTCCCGCCAGCGGCGGCAACTGCTATCAGGGCCAGGTCAGCCATCTGATGTATCTGGGTACTCACCTACAC
>JBARVK010000033.1:0-2912 GCA_049646225.1 Nodosilinea sp. | reverse complement strand
TAGGGGCTTAGCATGCTAAGCCCCTACGAACCGGGGGTATTCAGTCAGAATTCGATATCAGGAGCTAATGCAGTTTCTTTTGGGCAGGGCTGTTAGGAGGTGACAACAACTGGAAGCAATAGCCACTTCGTCTATGCTGTAGCCGCTTTGTAAGCGGCCCAGCCGCCGTAGCCCGAAATATCGGGCCAGCCGTGCTCATCGATCAGGTCTTTGGGGTAGAGAAACGCGATCGCCGTGCCGCCATCGGCCAGCTTCACCTCGTGGGGATACATGTGGGGCGGTTCATTGTCTTTCAGGTAGGCGTACTGCGCTGCCGTCATCAGGTACAGTTCCCCCGGAATCGCAATCCCATCTGAGTCAGCCTCATAAATGCCGGGGTGCCAACCATCCTTCACCGCGTGCAAACGGTAAATGGGAGCTGTTTCTACGGCTCCCATAAACTCGGCATTTTGCAAGTTTTGGTTGTCGGGCTGACCACGCAGGGCCGAACCACAAATAAAGACGGTAACAGTTTCGGTAGAGTCGGTCATGACAAGCGTTTCAGTCCCAGGGGTAGCGCAAAAGGGTTCTCAACCTACAACCTTAGAGGATCACGCTACCGCCGACACACTTTTTTGTATACAGTCTGCCGCCACCGCCCTTAGACCATGCGACCATTGGGTTCTAGCAGCGCCAGCGTGAGCGTTGGCAGCTCGCTCACCAGCAGCGTTTCATCGCCCCGGCGGGCCAGTTTAGCCGCAATATCGAGCACCTTGGCGGCGTCAGTATCCTGCTTAAACAAGCTGTAGTAACGGTCGTTGTAGGTCAGCCCCATGAGGGGTTTAGTCACATCGGGCACCTCCAAGCGGCAGGTTTGATAGGCGCTCCCGTTGGACACCATCACACAGGACTGGGGACCAAAGACCGGTCGAATACTGTAGCCCGGTTTGTGGATGGGCGGGGCGTAGCGAGCCGCAGGTTCGTGGGCCCACACACCATAGCCTCTACGGGTCTGAGTAACGGCCACCATATTGTCGCGCTTGCCCAGGCGCATGACCACTTCTACAGCCTTGTGGGCGCTGGGGACGATTTTGAGAAAGCTGTAGAACTGGTTATCGACATAGACTGCCGACAGCCGATGGTCGCTGTCGGGCACTTGGATATGACAAGCCGTGTACAGGTCGCGATCAAACAGCAGCTTGCAGGCCATCGCTGCGGTGGGTACAGCGGCTAAAGACGCAAGGGAATCGAGGGGGGGGGAAACGCTCATAGGGCAGGCAAAATTGCAGTGGATGGGGCCATTGTCGGGGAGGTCGTTTTGGCAATAGTGGGGTTACTTCAGCATGGAGGATGGCTGCTCATTTCCCAATGTTGAAATAACGGAGATTTTGCTGCCGCAAACAAAAATTAACCCGGGGAAATACGGAGGCTGTAACCTGTTTGCAACACAATGCAACATTGCTCGGAGCCTCAAGGGGCCCTACACCGTCACGGGCCGATGCCACCGGAGCCAGAGGAAGCCAGGGCCGGGGCTGGGCAATTCCTGATAAGGTAAAAGACTCAGTCACTGCCACGTTAGACACATTGCCTACGCCATGACGGCTACAGTAGATTCTCCAATTCCGGTTGTATTTCCCCTAGCGGCAGTAGTCGAACAGGGGGCGATCAAAATGGCCCTGCTGCTGGCCGCAGTAGACCCCGGCCTAGGCGGGGTGGTAATCGCCGGGCGACGCGGCACCGCTAAGTCAGTGATGGCCCGCGCGCTGCACCAGCTGCTGCCCCCCATTGAGGTCGTCGAGGGGTCCTGCTGCAACGCTGACCCCAATGCCCCCCAGCTGTGGGACGACCAAACCCGCGATCGCTTTGGCCGCGAGCCCAATTCCGCCGATTTGCCCAGCCGGGTTGTCCCCGCTCCGTTTGTCCAAATCCCGCTGGGCGTCACCGAAGACCGGCTGCTGGGCTCTGTCGATGTGGCCCGCTCGATTCAAGCGGGGGAAAGTGTGTTTCAGCCGGGGCTGCTAGCCACCTCTAACCGAGGCGTGCTCTACGTTGACGATATCAATCTTTTAGATGATCAGGTCGCCAACCTGCTGCTGGCGGCCCTCACCGCCCGCCGCAACCAAATCGAGCGCGAGGGCCTGAGCTTTCAGCACCCCTGCGAGCCCCTGCTGATTGCCACCTACAACCCCGATGCGGGGCCGCTGCGCCAGCACCTGCTCGATCGGATTGCGATCGCCCTCTCCGCCGACGGTGCCATGACCCTGGCTGACCGGGTGGCGGCGGTGGAACAATCGACCCAGTTTGCCAATGACCCTCAGGCGGTGATAGCGGCCTACGCCGACGAGATCGACGCCCTCAAGACCCAAATCATTCTGGCTCGCGAGTGGCTGAAGGATGTCACCATCAGCCGGGAGCAGATTCAGTACTTAGTGACAGAGGCGCTGCGGGGCGGCATTCAGGGCCACCGGGCCGAGCTGTTTGCGGTGCGGGTCGCTAAAGCCCACGCGGCCCTAGAAGGGCGCGCCGAGGTAACCGCTGACGACTTGCGCGTGGCCGTGGAGTTGGTGATCGTGCCCCGCTCCCTGCTGCCCCAGGAGATGCCGGAGGAGCCGCCGCCACCGCCGCCACCGCCCCCTTCCGACCCTGACCAGCAAGACCCCCAAGACAATACTGAAGACCAGGATTCTGACGATCCAGAGGAAGACGACACCCCTGAGGAGGACGACAGCCCGCCCAGCATTCCTGAGGAGTTTGTCTTTGACCCCGAGGGCGTGATCATCGACCCCTCCATGCTGCTGTTCGCCCAGACCATGGGTCGGCAGGGCAAATCTGGCAACGCCAACCTGATTTACTCCGAAGAGCGGGGCCGCTATATTAAGCCCTTTTTACCCCAGGGCCCGGTGCGCCGGATTGCCGTTGATGCCACGCTGCGG
>JBARVK010000032.1:0-15185 GCA_049646225.1 Nodosilinea sp. | reverse complement strand
CTCCTACCCCAACAACCGCTTCAGCATCAGCGGGCTGGCCATTCGACGGCACATCGGCACCCTGATGCTGACGCTGACTGTCTTGGTGATGGGCCTTTTCATTACCTCGCAGCTGCCCGTAGACCTGCTGCCCTCCATCACCTATCCCCGCATTGGCCTGCGGGGAGACACGCCGGGCCTGGCCCCGGAGGTGGCCATTGACGAAGTGACGCGCCCCCTTGAAGAAGCCCTGTCCGCCACCGAGGGTGTGGTGCAGGTGTTTTCTCAAACCCGAGAGGGCCAAATCAGCATCGACCTGTATTTTGAACCCGGCGGCAACATCGACCAGGCCCTCAACGACGCCACCGCCACCCTCAACCGCGCCCGCAGCACCCTGCCCCCCGACCTGGAAACGCCGCGACTGTTTAAGTTTGACCCCTCCCAGCTGCCGGTCTACGAAATGGCGCTGACCTCCGACCAGCTCAGCCCCCAGGCGCTGCGCATCTTTGCCGAGGAAGAGCTGGCCCGCGAGCTGCAGCAGGTGCTGGGGGTAGCTACCACCGATGTTTCGGGCGGCGTCAATGAAGAAGTGCAGGTGAACCTCGACCTGCGCCGTCTTCAGGCTGCCGGCATCGGCATAACCGACGTTATCGAAGCCCTGGAGGAGCGCAACCAAGATGTCTCCGGTGGCCGCCTGCGGGGCGGCAGCGAAGAAAATCTGACGCGCTTGGTGGGTCGGTTTGAGTCGGCAGACGAGCTGCGCACTATTTCCATTACCGTGCCGAATACCAGCCCCGCCCAGCAGGTGTACCTGCGCGACGTCGCCACGATCATCGACGGCACCGAAGAGCAGCGCGTCTTTGTCAATCTCAATGGCCAGCCTGCGGTTAAGGTCAGCATTCAGAAGCAGCCCTCCGCTAACACCATCGATGTCGTAGACGGGGTCAAAGCCAAGCTGGAGGACATGCGCCGGGTTGGCCAAATGCCAGCGGGCATGGAGATGACCGCCACCCTCGACGAGTCGCGATTTATTCGCAACTCCATCAACAATGTGGCGATGTCGGGTTTGACCGGGGCCGCGCTAGCGGGGCTGGTAGTGCTGATGTTTTTGGGGTCCCTGCGGCAGACGTTTATCATTGTGCTGGCTATTCCCCTCGCTACCCTGATGGCCCTGGTACTGATGGGGCTGTTTGGCCTATCGCTCAACGTGTTTAGCCTGGGGGGCCTGGCCCTGGGGGTCGGCATTGTGGTGGATAACTCCATCGTGATGCTGGAGAACATGGCCAAGCGGGCCGAAGAGATGGAGCGATCGCGCCAGGGCGAACGCTACAGCAGCCAAGAGGCGATCTTTCAGGCCGAGGCCAGCAGCCAGGAGCTGGAGAGCGCTCTACTGGCCTCAACCCTGACTAACCTGGTGGCCGTACTGCCCTTTTTGCTGATTGGCGGCTTTATTTCGCTCATTTTCAACGAGCTGATTTTGACCGTCAGCTTTGCGGTGGCGGCGTCGCTGGTGGTGGGCGTCACCGTGGTACCGGCGCTAGCCGCGCGGCTGATCATGGGTCGACCGACGCGCTCTTTGCAAAGCTGGGGACCATTCCGCTGGTTCAACGCCCGCCTAGAGGGCATTACCGTGGGCTACGGCAATCTGCTGGGCCACGTCATTCAGCGGCGCATTTTGGTGATTGCGCTGGCCCTGCTGGTGTTTGGCGGCGGCAGCCTCTGGATGGTCGGTCGAATTCCCCAGGAGATTTTGCCTAGCATTAGCACCGGCCAGGCCAGGGCCAGCGCTCGCTTCCCTGCCGGTACGACGGTTGAGGACAACCAGCGAGTCATGGCTGCGATCGACGAAATTTTGCTGGCCCAGCCCGAGACTGACTACGCGTTTACCACCGCCGGGGGCTCGCTGTTTGGCTCTAACACGAGCGAGAATACTCTGCGCGGTAGCAGCACCATCACCCTCAAGCCCGGCACCGACACCCGGGCCTTTGTCGAGCGCATGAACGGCGAGCTGAGCCAGCTGCCCGTGGTCGAGACCGACATTAACATTCGACCCGAGTCGGTGCGGGGGTTAATTTTAAGCAACTCCCCGGTGCGATCAGATCTCGACATCGGTCTTCAGGGCGAAGATACTGAGGCCCTGCTGCAGGCGGGGCGGCAGGTGGTTGAGGCGCTCGGTCAGGCTACCCTGGCCCGCTTTCGCCCCGACGGCGAATCTCCCCAGGAAGAGGTGCGAATTTTGCCCGACTGGGCCAGGGCCACCGACCTGGGTCTTTCCGCCGCTGACATTGGGGCCACGATTCAAACGGCGCTGAATGGCTCGGTACCCACCCAGCTGCAGCGGGGCAACCGCCTGGTCGATGTCAACGTGCAAATCGAGCCGGGCAGCGTGCAGCGCTCGGCGCAACTGCTGGATATTCCGCTGTTTACCAATGGTGGGCAGCGGGTTCAGCTGGGCGACATTGCCACCATTGGTCGAGGGCCAGCACCGGGAGAGATTCAGCGCATCAACCGCCGTCAGGTGTACCTGATTGCGGGCGACCTGGCCGATGGAGCCAGTCTGGGAGCCGCCCTGGCGGAGGCCGAAGCCATTGTCGCCACCCTCGACTTGCCGGAGGGCGTTACCCTGCTGCCCAGCTCTGCCGCTGAAACCAACCGCGAACTACAGCAATCGCTGGCAATCCTCGGTGCTCTGGCGGCCTTTCTGGTGTTTGTGGTGATGGCGATGCAGTACAACTCGCTGATCGACCCGCTGGTGATTATGCTGACGGTGCCGCTGGCCCTGGCCGGAGGAATTTTGGGCCTGTTTGTCACCCAGACGGCGATCGGGGCCACGGTGGTGGTGGGCGCGGTGCTGCTGGTGGGCATTGTGGTCAACAACGCCATCATCATGGTAGAGCTGGCCAACCAAATCTATGAGGGCACGGGCTGCTCGCGCCAGGAGGCGATTTTGCGGGCAGCCCCCCGCCGCCTGCGCCCGATTTTGATGACCACCTGCACCACGGTGCTGGGCCTGTTTCCCCTGGCCCTGGGCATTGGTGAGGGGTCAGAATTTTTACAGCCCCTCGGCATTGTGGTGTTTTCGGGGCTGTCGCTGGCCACGGTGCTGACGCTGTTTATCATTCCGTGCTTCTACACTCTGCTGCACGGCGGGTTTGGCTCGGGCGACCGGCAACCGGCGCTCGCAGCTGATGACGACGTGGAGCCCATCGATGTCCCCGGAGTCATGCAGCTCTAGCCGCACGGGTAATCCGCGCCTAAACTAAGCGCTGGCCCAGGGTGACCCGCTGCTGAATCTTTTGGCAGGCCGTCCAGAGGTCGGGCAGCAGGTGGGTAGGGCGAAAGCTCTGCAGATAGCTGCTGCTGCGAATGCCGCAGGTGACGGCTACCGTATCGATGCCGAGGGCTTGCCCAGCCATAATATCGGCCTCGGTGTCGCCAATCATCCAGGCGTGGCGCAGGTCATAGCCCTGGCGCTTTTGGGTAGCGATCGCGGCCCTGAGCCGCTCTACCTTGTGGCTGGCCTGGTTATTGTAGGCGGCATCTACCTTGGGCATGCCGTAGAGATCGCTGATGGCCCAGCGCAAATCGTGCTGGTCTAAAAACTGCAGCACCTGATCCGGGGGGCGCAGGGTGACGAGCACTACTCGCGCCCCGCACTGGCGCAGCAGCTCTAGCCCGGCTCGGGCCTGGGGCTGCACCTGGTCGCGATCGAGCAGGGTGGCGTGATTGACGATGCGGCTAACCTGGGCTAAGAAGGCGTCGATGAAACACCCTTCTAGGCCCGACCAGTGGGCAATTTGGCGATCGGGTACGCGGTTCTGCTTAAAGGTCCAGAACTGGGATTTTGACAGGTAGCGGATGGCAATTTCTGCGCCCTGGAGCTGAGCCTGGGTATGCACCCAATCTAGCCCCTGGCGGTAAGTGGCATAGTAGCGCTCCGAGACATCGGCTATCGGGCCGTCAAAATCGCAAAAAATGGTGCTCGCAGACATAGGCTACAACCTCTCCCCACCGTCAAAGGTGGCCCTATTGGGTATCACTAAACATCACACAGATAAGTTTTATTTATTTATTTTTTCTTTACAAACCTCAAAGCTTATTCACTTTAGCAACCCAATTGCAAAATGACTACTGCACTACCCGGAGCGGTTTTGGGCTGGGGTTAGATGAGAAGGCTCTCATGTAACCTTCACAGAGCCCTTAGAGAGATTGGGCATGGTGAAGATAAGGAGGCTAGCCCTGTCGGAAAGGGAAGCCCATTTTTGGGCTTAAAAAGCTTTTTTGAAACGTTTTAAGCCTTTTTAGGTCTTCGAATTTTTTCTGCAGCTATTTGCTAGCTCTTTTTGTCAAGGAGGCTGTTTTGCGCTCACTATGTCTAACTCAAACGTCAGTCGCGGTGCTGGGGTCGGCTCAGGCTAGTCCGCCGATCGCCAAGTCTCCGGCCGGGTGCGATCGCGCCTCTGCCTACGCCCCAGGCGGGAGGCGAGCGCGGATTGTGCTGTATTCCCACGACACGATGGGGCTGGGCCACAAGCGACGCAATCTGTTGATTGCCCAGGCCCTGGGCGCTGCTGACCTGGACGTCGATATTTTGCTGATCAGCGGTATGGGAGAGGCTAGCGTCGTGCCAACCCCCACCGGAGTGGATACGCTGACCCTGCCAGCCCTCTATAAACGGCCTGACGGTCAGTACCAGGCGCGGCGGCTGAGTCTGTCCCTGGAGGAGGTGGTGACGCTGCGATCGCAGCTGATTTTAGCCGCTATCCAGAACTTCCAGCCCGACCTGCTGATCGTGGACAACGTGCCGCGCGGTGCCGTGCGAGAACTCGACGCCACGCTGGAGTATATTCGCCATCACCTCCCTACCCACTGCGTTTTGGGGCTGCGCGATGTGCTCGACGCCCCGGCGGCCGTGCGCCGCGACTGGCAGCGAGCCGAGACGCTGACAGCCCTGCGTCGCTACTACGACACCATTTGGGTATACGGTGACTCGTCGATCTACGACTGCCGCCGGGAGTACCGCTTCCCCGCTGACGTGGCGGCTAAAGTGCGGCCGCTGGGCTACCTCGACCCGCGGACTCGTCAGGCTAGTGCCGCCGCCCAAGCCGAGGTTAAGCAGCTGGGTTTGCCCGCCCATCGCCGCCTGGTGCTGTGCCAGGTGGGGGGCGGGCAGGACGGTTTTACCCTGGCCGCCGCCTTTGCCCGGGCCGCGTTTCCGGCTGATGTAGTGGGTGTTTTGCTGACGGGTCCGTTTATGCCCGCCGAGGCCCAGCAGCAGCTGCGCGCCCTGGCCCAGGACAACCCGCGATTGCGCCTGGTCGACTATTTAATCGAGCCAACGCTGCTGCTGGCCCAGGCCAGCCAGGTGGTAGCGATGGGGGGCTACAACACCACCTGCGAAATTTTGGCTTACCAAAAGCCTGCCCTGGTGGTGCCCCGCCTCAGCCCTCGTCAGGAGCAGTGGATTCGAGCCAAGCGCCTGCACCGCCACGGCCTGATCGATCTGCTCCATCCCGCTGAGCTGAGTCCCGAGGCGCTGACGGCCTGGCTGCAGCGACCTGTTCCGCCTCGTCCGGCCCAGTCGGATCTCAATCTAGGTGGTCTTAAGAACCTGGTGGTTGAGGTGCAGCGACTGATGCTGCTGACCCATCTGCCAGAGTCCCAGGCGTCTTGACCCCGGGCCTCTACCCGAGGCTTAGTCGCCTCGCCGTTTTGATCGGGCTCCAGTTCCTGCCCTCTCCAGTACTGCCAGGCAGAACTTAGGCCGCCCCTCTAGCCCCCTGGCTCCCTAACCCCTCAGGCTCTCCGGCAGTCTGCAACAGCTGTTTAACTGACGCCTTCAAGTACTCGTTCCTCACCCAGCAACGTCCATGTCCTCCATTGCCTACGTCGTCAAGCGCTACCCCCGCTACTCGGAAACCTTCATCGTCAACGAAATACTGGCCCATGAGGCGGCAGGCGTGACAGTGTATATTTTTGCCCTGCGCCCCCCGGCCGATACCCACTTTCAGGACAAGATCTCGCGCGTGCGGGCTCCGGTGATTTACCTGAAGAAGCCCGCCCAGGGACGCAGCAACCCCTCGATCGCAACCCTGACGCCCAACTCGGCCACCTACTTCTGGTCAGAGCTGAAAGAGGCGGCGAAGGTTTTTCCCGACCTGTGGGGCAAGCTGGGCTGCGCTGCGGCAGAGCGATCGAGCGTAGTTTACCAGGCGGCGTGGCTGGCGCAGGAAATCGATCGCCTCGGTATTACCCACCTGCATGCCCATTTTGGCAGTGTGGCCACCAGCGTGGCTCAGCTGGCGGCGCGCTTTGCCGATGTACCCTACAGCTTTACCGCCCACGCCAAGGATATTTTTCACGAGTCGGTAGACCCGGAAGACCTGCGCCGCAAGCTGCAGAGTGCTGCCTCGGTGGTCACCGTGAGCGACTACAACCTGGCTTACCTGCGCCAGCGGTTTGGGGCCGATGCCCGTCGGGTGCAGCGGATATACAACGGCCTGGATTTAACAGAACTGCGCTGTCAGCCGATGGCAGGGCGATCGCCGCTGATTCTCTCGGTCTGCCGCCTGGTGGAAAAAAAGGGGCTCAACCACCTGGTTGCGGCCTGCGATCGCCTGCGCCAGCGCGGGGTTGAGTTTACCTGCCAGATCGTGGGCACCGGGCCGCTGGAGGCCGATCTGCGATCGCAGATCCAGGCGCTACACCTGGATGACTGGGTTGAGCTAGTCGGCCCCCGCCCCCAGCAGGAGGTGTTTGCCCTGATGGCGCAGGCCTCTGTGTTTGCGGCTCCCTACGTAATTGGCGCAGACGGCAATCGCGACGGGCTGCCCACGGCGCTGCTGGAGGCGATGGCCCTGGGCACCCCCTGTGTCGCCACCGATGTGACCGGCATTCCCGAGATTGTGCGCGACGGCGAAACCGGACTGCTGGTGGACCAGCACGACCCGGATGGGCTGGCAACGGCGCTACAGCGGCTGCTGGACGACGGGGCGCTGCGAGAGCAGCTGGCGCTGGGGGCGCGATCGATGATCGAAGCTGAGTTTGATATCGCCCACAATGCCGCCGCCCTGCGGGCCCAGTTTGGTTCTTCGGCCCTACTCCAGGAGGTGTAACCATGCGCATAGCCTACGTCTGCGCCGATCCCGGCATTCCTGTGTTTGGCCACAAGGGATGCTCTATCCACGTACAGGAGGTGATTCGCGCCCTGCGTCGGCAGGGGGCCACGGTAGAGCTGTTCGCCGTGCGCTGGGGTGGCGAGCCGCCAGCGGACTTGGCCGACCTGACCGTCCATGCCCTGCCCCCGATACCCAAGGGCGATCTGGCCCGGCGGGAGATCGCCGCTCTGACCAACAATGACCACCTGCGCACCGCCCTGGAGCTGGCGGGTCCCTTTGAGGCCGTCTACGAGCGCTACTCGCTGTGGAGTTATGGCGCGATGGAATTTGCCCAGGCCCAGGGCATTGCGGCGCTGCTGGAGGTCAATGCCCCTCTGATTGAAGAACAGGCCCAGCACCGCGGCCTGGTGCAGCCCGAAGCAGCCCGACGGGTGGCGGATCGGGTTTTTCGCAGCGCCAGCGCCCTGATCGCGGTTTCTGAGCCGGTGAAGCAGTATCTGACCGGCTGGGTCGAGGCCGATCGGGTGCAGGTTATTCCCAACGGCGTGAACTCCGATCGCTTTGTTGGGTTGCCCTCTGCGCGGCTGCCCTCGACCGCCCAGTCGTCGACCTTTACCGTCGGGTTTGTGGGGTCGCTCAAGCCCTGGCACGGCCTGCCCCATCTGGTCAGCGCCTTTGAGCAACTCTACCAGCGGGTGCCCCAGGCTCGATTGCTGATCGTGGGTGACGGGCCAGAGCGCGATCGCCTAACCATGCAGCTAACGGAGCGGCAGCTACAGACGGTCGCTCACTGCACCGGAGCCGTGCCCCCCGATCGCATTCCCGGGCTGCTGGCTCGCATGGATGTGGCGGTGGCCCCCTACCCGGCCAGCTCTGACTTTTATTTCTCGCCGCTCAAGGTGGTGGAGTACATGGCGGCGGGGCTGCCGGTGGTGGTCAGCGATATCGGCCAGCTGCGCCACCTGGTGGTGCACGGTGTGACCGGCTTGCTTTGCCCACCTGGCGATGAAACGGCTCTGGCGATCGGGCTGGAACGGCTCTGGCGATCGCCCGAATTGCGTCGTGCTCTGGGGCGATCGGCTCGGCAACACGTTTTGGCCCACCACACCTGGGATGGGGTAGCTGAGCAGATTCTGGCGATCGCCCAGGCTCAACCGGTAGAGGGCACTGCCCACCGCTGGATCAGGCGCTTTTAAGACATATCTCTAAACGAATTCGTTGCTGGCCCTATGAATCGATCTCCCTCTCTCACCCAAGCGGTGCCCGGCCTTTGGCAGTTTGGCCGTTATTTTTGGCCGATCATTCGGCCCCAGTGGCCGTTGCTGACGGTTTCGGGCCTAGCTCTGCTGGCCGATGTGGGGCTGCGGGTGCTGGAACCCTGGCCGATGAAGGTGATCTTTGACTACGTGCTGGTGCCTGCGCGAGGGGATGCCCCGGCCCGATTGGCACCCCTAAGCGCGTGGGATCCGACACTGCTGCTGACGGGGGCGGTGGTGGCAATAGTGGCGCTAACCGGGCTGCGAGCCGTGGCCACCTATTGGAATACGGTGAGTCTGGCTGTCGCCAGCAGTCGCGTTATGAGCCAGGTGCGCAACCAGCTCTATCGCCACCTGCAGCGGCTTTCGCTGGGCTACCATACCCAGGCTCGCAGCGGTGATCTGATTGTGCGGGTCAGCGGCGATGCCAGTCGTCTGCAGGAGGTGCTGATTACCGCCGCCCTGCCCCTGGTGTCGAGCCTGCTCACCCTAGTGGGCATGGTCGTTGTCATGGTCTGGCTAGACTGGCGGCTGGCCCTATTGTCTACGGTGACATTTCCACTGTTTGGGCTGGCGGCGGCTCGCTTCAGCAAACGCATTCGCAGTGCCTCGCTACAGCAGCGCCAGCGGGAAGGAGCGGTGGCGGCTACGGCTGCCGAGTCGCTGGCGGCGATCAAGCTGGTGCAGGCGCTGTCGCTGGAGCAGGCCTTTGCCGACACCTTTGCCCAGCAAAACCAGCGCAGCCTCAGCGATGTGGTCGAAACCAAACGCCTGGCCGCTCATTTAGAGCGCACGGTGGACGTGGTGATTGCCCTGGGTACGGCCCTGGTGCTGTGGGCCGGAGCCCGGCTGGTCATTCAAGATGCCCTGACGCCGGGGGATGTGCTGGTGTTTTTGAGCTACCTGAAAAACGCCTTCAAGCCGGTGCAAAACTTTGCCAAGTACACGGGCCGACTGGCCAAGGCGGCCGCGTCGGGGGAGCGGATTTTGAACGTAATGGAAACTGAGCCGGAGGTGCGCGATCGCCCTGATGCCCGCCCGGCCCCGATCTTTGCCGGCGCTGTCCGGTTAGAAAATCTGTGGTTTGCCTACCAGCTGGGCCACCCGGTGCTGAAGGGGCTGAATCTCTCGGTACCGCCGGGGCAGCAGGTAGCCGTCGTGGGCCCCTCCGGCAGCGGCAAATCGACCCTGATGAGTCTGCTGCTGCGCCTCTACGACCCTACCGCTGGGCGGGTGCTGATCGACGGTCACGATCTGCGCCGCTACACCCTTGACAGCCTGCGGCCCCAGATTAGCGTGGTGCTGCAGGAGAGCCTGCTGTTTGCCGCCACCATTCGCGAAAATATTGCCTACGGCGTGGCCAGCGTGAGCGATGCTGACATCGAAGCGGCCGCCCGGCTAGCCAACGCCCACGACTTTATTGCGGCCCTGCCCCAGGGCTACGACACCCCGGTGGGCGAGCGCGGGGCAACCCTCTCGGGAGGGCAGCGGCAGCGGATTGCGATCGCCCGCGCCGCCATCCGTCAGACCCCTATTTTGATCTTAGATGAACCCACTACGGGCCTCGATCGCGCCAGCCAGGAAGCCGTGGTGAGCGCCCTGCGGCGGCTGGCCCAGGGACGCACCACGTTCTTAATTACCCACGATCTATCGCTGGTTTCCCAGGTCGATCATATTCTCTACCTGGAGCAGGGGCAGGTGGTCGAACAGGGCACCCACCGCGAGCTGCTGGCCCAAAACGGCCCCTACGCCACTCTCTTTCGCATGCAGTCTGTCCTGCGGCAGGAGACACCCGTGGGCTCACGGTAGAGGAGAGAGAACGGTGTTAGATCCTAAAATTCCGTTTCTAGAAGACGCCCTGGACCCACGGCAGGCTCAGCGCCAGCTGCAGGCGGTTGTGCCCCAGCTCCGTCAGGTCACCACGGCTACGCTGAGGCGCCACAAAATAGGTCGCCGCGCCCTGGTTGAGTACCGTCTTGATACGGCGGCTGGTCCTACAACGCTGCTGGGGAAAATTCGCGCCAAGGGCACCGATCGCGCCAGCTACCAGATTCAGCAGGACCTGTGGAACACGGGGTGGAATGCCCACAGCCGCGATCGCCTCTGTGTGCCCGAGCCGCTGGGGCTGCTGCCCGACTGGCACATGATGCTCCAGCGCAGCGTACCCGGCACCCCCGCCACCCAATCGCTTCCCACCCCAGCCGGAATTCCGCTGGCCCAGCGCATCGCTGAACTGGCCCATAAGCTGCACCGCACCCCGGTATCCACCGCCAAAACCCACACCCTGGCCGACGAACTCCAGATTCTCCGCGATCGCCTCCCCCTGGTCGCCGCACAACACCCCCAATGGGCTACCCGCATCCACAACCTGCTCACCGCCTGCCACACCCTGGCTAATTCCGTTCACCCCCTCCCCCCTTCACGGCCCCACTTACCCGCCCACCCATCCACCCATCCACCCCTCTACCCCAGCACCATCCACCGCGACTTCTACGCCGATCAGATCCTCGTGGACGGCGATCGCCTGTGGCTGGTTGACCTCGACCTCTGCTGCCAGGGATCGCCAGCGCTGGATATAGGCAACTTTATCGGCCACATCAGCGAGCAGAGCCTGCGAGAAATAGGCGATGCCGACGCCCTGGGCGATCGCGAGGCGGCCCTAGCCACCGCCTACCTGAGGCGGCTGGAGCACCCAGACAGAGCTCTACACCAGGAAATAGCGCTGTACACCGTGCTGACCCTGGTCCGGCATATTCACATCAGCACGCGTATTGCCAACCGCCGTCCCTACACCGAGGCGCTTTTAGCCCTGTGCGAAACCCGTCTGGCCAGCCTCAAGAGCGAGCGTTTAGTGCCTAGGGCTGAACGCTAGGGAGCAGGGGTGCTAGGAAACCAAGCGCGCTATGACAGCGGGTATGGATCAGCCTTCAAGTACTAGCGGTTTAAACCAGATGTAGCTTGATCGCCTGCAGCCTCCATGGGTAGCGCCCCCGCGCCACCGTTCAGGAACTTTTGCGGCTAAAATCCTTCACACTTTAAAGTTAAGGATTCCCGGCCCCAGAATTTCCAGCCCGATGGCAGCCAGCCGCTGTCTCTTTGGGATGGCCGGGCCGTTTGCCCTATCGACAGCCGCCTCTGGAACACCTTGCTTTGCCTCAGTCCAGCCCTCCCCTACCGCCGCTCGCCGGTTGGCGGCAAATGCTGAGCGAAGCTCGCAGCCGCATCCTGATTTGGTACCTGCTGCTCATGTCCCTTTCCAGCGTGGCCTCGGTGCTGGCCGTGCGACAAATTTTGTTTGCTCGCCTAGAAGAGCGGGTAGAGCAATCGCTATACCAGGAGGTTGAAGAATTTCGGCAGCTGCGCAATGGCCGCAATCCCGAGACTGGGCAGCCCTTTGGCGATGATGTTGAGGCTATTTTCGATGTCTTTCTGTCCCGCAATATTCCTGAAGACGATGAGTATTTGCTGGCTATTGTCGATGGGCAGTTCTACAAAGCGAGTTCCCTGGCCCTGCCTATGGCGCTGCGACCCGACAGCCTGCTGATGCAGCAGTGGGAAAGGCTAAGCCAACCGGTTCAAGACAGCGAAACGACCCTCTCTGGCACCGTGCTGTACCAGGCTGAGCCCATTACACGAGCAGGGGAGGTGAGGGGAGTATTTGTTGTGGCCAACGCCATTGGGCGCGAGCGGGCCGAGGTGACGGAGTCGGTGCTGATTATTGTGCAGGTGTCGCTGGTGGTGCTGGCGATCGCGTCAACCCTGGCCTGGTTCGCGGCGGGAAAGGTACTGGCTCCCCTGCGGCTGCTCAGCCAAACCGCCCGCCTGATCACCGAAACCAACCTGACCGAGCGCATCCCCCTGGATGGCACCACGGGGGATATTGCCGAACTAACCCGCACCTTTAACGACATGCTCGATCGCATCGAGGCCACCTTCAACAGCCAGCGGCAGTTGCTCAACGATGTGGGTCACGAGCTGCGCACCCCGATTACCATTGTTCGCGGCCACCTGGAACTGATGGGCACCACCCCCCAGGAGCAGCAGGAAACCCTCGATATCGTCATTGACGAACTCGATCGCATGAGCCGCTTCATCGACGAGCTGATGCTGCTGGCCAAGGCCGAGCGGCCCGACTTTCTGTTTCCCGAACCGATCGACCTGACGGTCTTTACCGAAGAGGTGTACGCCAAAATCACCGCCCTGGGCGATCGCCAGTGGCAGCTAGAGGCGGTGGCCGACGGGCACCTGCTGGGCGATCGCCAGCGCCTGACCGAGGCGATCGTCAATCTGGCCCAAAATTCGACCCAGCACACCGGCCTGGGTGACACCATCGCCCTGGGGTCGAGTCGTCGCTATGACCAGGTGCACATTTGGGTACGCGATACTGGTGAGGGGATTGAGCTATCTGACCAAACCCGCATTTTCCAGCGTTTTGTGCGCGGCAAAAGTCGCTATGGTCGCTCCGACGGTTCGGGGCTGGGGTTGGCGATTGTGCAGGCCATCGTGCAGGCCCACGGCGGCACCATTCAGCTCGTCAGCCAGCCCGACAGCGGGGCTACCTTTACTCTAGTCTTGCCCCTCAACCCGTTCCAGGATCCCCACCCATGAATCGCATCCTCATCGTCGAAGACGAGCCTCGCATTGCCTCTTTCCTAGCCAAAGGGCTTCAGGCCCACGGGTTTACGACCACCCACACCGAGGAGGGGGAGGGCGGCATTGCCCTTGCCCTGGAGGGCGAATTTGACCTGCTGATTCTCGACCTGGGGCTACCCGATCGCGACGGGATGTCGGTGCTGGAGGTGCTGCGCGGCCAGGGCTTTGCCAAACCCATTATTTTGCTGACCGCCCGCGACGACCTCCACGACAAAGTGACCGGGCTAGAGTCGGGAGCCGATGACTACGTCACCAAACCCTTTCGGTTTGAGGAACTGCTAGCCCGCATTCGCGCCCGTCTGCGATCGGCACAAACCAGCCCGGAATCGACCAAAACGACCTTGATTGTGGGCTCGGTTGTGCTCGACCTGATGACTCGCCAGGTGCAGGTGAAAGGTCAACTGGTCGAGCTATCGGCCCGAGAATTTGTGCTAACCGAGACCTTTATGCGCCATGCCGGGCAGGTGCTCAGCCGCGAGCAGCTGCTCGATATGGCCTGGGGCTACGGCTACGACCCTGGCTCAAATATTGTCGATGTGTACGTCGGCTATCTGCGCAAAAAGCTGGGCGGCGACTGTATCGAAACCGTGCGCGGCATGGGTTACCGGATGGCCATCCCCGAAACCATTTCTGTGGCCACCGGTAGATAGGCCGCCCTACCCAGCGCCCAAAGCCATGCTCCACAACCAATCCTCAGCAGCAGCGACAGCGAGTTCACAACCCAGACCAGCCGCAGCAAACACGCTCAAGGCTCTGAGCTAACCAGAGGCGCAGATTTATACTCAATTAGCTCAGCAGGCTTATTCCGCCAGCGATTAAGCCAGTACCGCCCCTGCCCAACGGCCTGCGGTAGTTTTGAAAGCGTACAGAAAAAAGCATAGATCCGGGCATGGCCAGGCAGGTCGCCCTGGCTTCGGCGATACCTGTAAATGCGCCATCCCAAGACTGCGTACCCTAGCAACAGCAACAGACTCAGCCCATGGGTCGGCCAGGCTAAGGCCAGTGCCACCGTAGGGATAACGGCTCCCCAGAGCCAGCCGCTTTTATTTTCTTTCACCATGTAGGCCTCGGTCGACTCACCGTACATGGCGTTGCCCTCCGCAACCGCCCATCCACCGCGAATGGATCGCTTCCACCACTGCCCAAAGCGAGTCATGGCGGCATCGTGCAGGGTCATATCGGCATCAATGCGCTCTATTCTCCAGCCCCTTTGGCGCAGCCGAATGCACATCTCTGGCTCTTCCCCACAGATCATTTTGGGGTTGTAGCCGCCTACCGCCTTAAGCGCCTCAACGCGGGCCAGCATATCGCCACCGCAGGCTTTGGTTTCCCCGACGGGGGTATTCCACTCCATATCAGCCAGCCGGTTGTAGGGAGATGCCTCGGGGAACCGCTCCCGCCGCCGTCCGCAGACGATAGCTAGATCCTTCGCCTGGCTCAAAGCCGCAGCGGCTTGGTCAATCCAGCCAGGCAGTAGTTCGCAGTCGCCGTCAACAAACTGCACGTAAACAAGGTCAGGAAAGTGATCGACTAAGTACTGGAACCCGGTGTTGCGTCCCCGCGCCATGGTAAACGGTACAGCCATGTCGAGCTCTACGACCCTCACCCCCAGCTCGCGGGCTTTGGCCACGCTACCGTCAGTGGAGCCAGAATCTACGTAGACGATGGGGCTGCCGGTGGGCACATGCTCCCGCAAAGACATCAGACAGCGGATGAGACGCTCTCCCTCATTGCGGCCAATGGTCACGACGCCAATCTGATGCATGCTAGGAACAGAAAATTAGGGACTAAAGCTCAGCTTTAAATTACAGGGTCAAGGCTGAGCCCTTGGAACAGACATTCCGAAATTCATCAAGTCTTTAACGAAGACGGCACCAAGGACACGGCGGGTGCATTCAACTTTTGTAAAGGCCTGAGTCATTCCTCGGGCGGTAGATATCTATCCGAAAGCAAGCTATCGCCATGATTTTTTACCTGCCCAGGAAAGACGGGTCAGTGGGCCTTCAGGCTAGCATTTGCAAATTTGCTATATAGCCGTAGCCATCATTATGAGGACATTCCCCGCACTCTAGTCGCTGTCTGTCATTCCCGTAGCAACGGGAATCCATGGGAGAGCAGGTTCTCCAGAGTGGATTCCCGCATCCGCGGGAATGACGGCCCTAGCATGCTGTCTTGACCT
>JBARVK010000031.1:0-16934 GCA_049646225.1 Nodosilinea sp. | reverse complement strand
GAGTAGGGGAGTGGGGGAGTGGGGGAGTAGAGGCGGTGAGGCGGTGAGGCGGTGAGGGTGTCAAAGAGGGGGGTGGCGTGGCCGAAGGTGAGGCTGGGGAAGAAAGGAGAGTCAGCCCAGCGCCGGGCTTTGAGCAGCATGTCGCGGGTGGGGCCGCCGCCGTGGTCGCCGACGCCGGGTAGCCAGAGGGCATCGCGGCAGCCGGTGTTGGCCTCCCACTGGCAGGCGTATTGGGCTATGGCTACGGGGTCGATATCGGTGCCGATGGGGGGTAGGGTGACGCCTGTGATCTCGCTGCCATCTGGCCCCTGCCAGGTGAACAGGTCGTGGGGAAAGGGGTTGGTGTCGTTCCAGCGCAGCTTTTGGGTGGCGAAGTAGCGGATGCCGCCCTGGGTGAGCAGCTGGGGCAGCTGCCAGCAAAAGCCAAAGGTGTCGGGTAGCCAGGCGATCGCGCTGATTTCGCCAAATTTCTCAGCACAGTACCGCTGGCCGTAGAGAATCTGGCGGGCGATCGCCTCGCCCCCCGGCAGGTTCAAGTCGGGTTCAACCCAAAGTCCGGCATCAATGGCCCAGCGCCCCGCCTGTACCTGCTGCTGAATGGTGGCAAACAGATCGGGACGGTGGGCTTCGAGCCAGGCAAACAGGGCTGGCGACGAGTGGCTAAAGGTCAACTCTGGAAAATCGTTTTGCAGCGCCAGCACCGAGCGAAAGGTCGCCTCAGCCACGGCCCAGGTGTCGGCCACCGGCCAAAGCCAGGCTAAATCGAGGTGGGCGTGGCCCAGACAGTGCACCGTGCGCTGCTTTAGCCAGGGGGAGAACTGGGCCAGAGTGGTTCGCAGGGTGAGCAGGGATTGGTGAAAGCGATCGCGGTGCGCCTCCGCAAGAGAACGGCTATGCAGCGCATAATCGCGCTTTTCCCGGCGATCGAGAGCCGCTTTAGAATCCACATCGGTTACAAAATCGCCTACCGCTTCCCAGGCAATGCCGTCTAGCGCCTCCATCACAGTACCTAAGACCACAGGCTGAAACCGGGCTAGGTAAGTGGCCAGTACCGCCAGCTCATCGGCCACAAAGCCTGGCTCCGGGCAATCGTCCCCCACCGTTTCAAATACCAGCTGCGCCTGCACCAGCGCCCCGTCGTCGTGGCCAGGGCTGAGCAGTTTCAGGGTGACATCCACCGATTCTCCGGGTACAACGCGATCGCTCAGCACAATTCGCGTCCAGCAGTCAAAGATATCCCCGGTTTGGATCAGCTCGCCATTGACGAAAATGTCGGCCTGGTTGGCCCACCACCGCAGCGCCAGCCGCGCTGTCAGCCCCGCTAGGGGGTAGCCGTTGAGATCGGTGGGCCAGGTAAAGCGCTGGTGGAGCCACAGAGGTACGTTACCCCTGACCCAGGTGATGTAGCCGCGATCGTCGAGGGGCGCCAGGGGCCAGGTTTTCCAACGGTCATCCCCCGGTTCGGTCAGCGCCTCCGCTGATGATGGGGCTGGGCAACGGTGCCAGGTGTCACGCACATCCTTTTGGCTCAGGGCACGCAGGCGATCGAGAGCGTCAAGAATCGGTTGGGGTGGTTCAGGGTAGACGGTAGCGGGGGGCATGGCTCCGGTATGATCAAAAGCAGTTTCCCCAGTGTAGGCAGAAGTGTAGGCAGAGATATGGCCACGTCGTTCCGCCCGTTTCAAAGCCAAACCGTAGCTCATCTGGTGGCGGGCTACCGACAGATGGGGCGCGGGGTCGGGCAGTGGCTGCGGCAGGGGCGCACGGCGGCGGTTTGGGGGCTACAGGTGGTGGTTTACCCCCTGTACGCAGCGGTACAGGGGTTGCGAATGGGGTACCGGCAGCTGCGCGCTACCCGACCCTGGCAGCCCCTGTGGGCCAGGCTCAACGGCACCCGCACCCCAGAGTTAGTCGAGTCTGACACCCCCATTCGCGCTCTGTTGTCGGTGCTCCAACCCCCAGTCGTGCCGGCTGGGAAGAAACAGCCGACGGGGATGAGTCTGGTCAACCGATACGGTCGGTGGCTGCGGCAGTCACGGGCCGGGGCCGTGCTCACCCCAGGGCGGTGGCACCTGATTCCATTTCAGGACTCCATTCGCGGTATCGCCTCAGACCTGCTAACTCGGCAGGTGGTGCTGGTCACCGTCGATAACGCTATTTTTACTGGGCTGAGCGACGACCAGCAGCAGCGGTTACAGCGGGCTGTGGTGCTCATGCTGGCTGAGTACAGCCGCCTACGCCGTCGCCATAGCCTAGACCACACCCTGCAACAGCCCTGGTTGCCCCTGCCGACTCCCGGCCCTGCTACACTGCCTCCCCTACGCTGGCTGCCTGTGGCCCTACGCTGGCTGCAAACCAGTCCGCTGGCGGCGGCGACCAGCCTGTTTGGCGAAGCCAGCCAGCAGAAGGCGATCGCCCGCCGCCGACCGACCGCCACCAGCCCCAATCTCGTTGCCCAAACCGCGGGGCGTGATCTCAGCACAACCATCTCTGGGGACACCACAGCCTCTCAACCCCTTCCGTTTGAGGGTCGATCAATACCCAAATACAGTTCCACCAATCCATCATTGGCGGAGGCTGTAGCCCTGATCGTAGCGTCGCCTCGGGGGGTAGCAGCGCCAGTATCATCCCCCGTTGAAACTGCTGACCTGGTGGCGGCGCAGGGTGCTGAGATCACATATCATGCAGCCGCTGGGAAACATACCGTTCTAGACAAGCATTCAACTGACCTAGAGGGACACCCCGCCACTCAGCACCAGCTTGATCCAGCTAGTGCCATAGAGGCCCAGGTGACCCAGGTCGACTACATCGATGCGCCGCTGGTGGCTGTGCTGCGCGGCCTGGACTGGGTGTTATACGTGCTTGAAACCTGGTTGAGAGGGGCTTGGGCCTGGCTGCAAAAGCAGTGGTAATGATCAGGACCGCTCGAGAGGCGAACGTTTGGCGATATGATAGTTCAAGCTTAGTCCTGCACCAGGGCCGTTCCTAGATATGGAACGCTGATGCTGCTTGGGCAGGTCTGGGGCCTACTCTGCTAGCGGTTTGGAGACCTTACTCATGCTGACCCTTAAGATTGTGGTTTACCTTGTGGTCACCTTTTTTGTGGCCCTGTTTGTGTTTGGCTTTTTGAGCGGCGACCCTTCCCGCAACCCCGGTCGCCAAGATATGGACTAGGGCTTAAATCTGCCAATGGGGGTTGTGGGCGACCGCTAGTTGGGTAGAACCCAAGCTAGCTAGCTACCAACTCCCTCAGGGAACTTAAGGCCCTCGCGTTGGTCTTTAATCTGGCGGTGGCCTCTAACGCGGCCGCCAGACCTACTGATGACTGGCTCTCGCGGATATCAGTTCAGACTGGCATCAAGCGGTTAGTCGCAGTCTAGTAAGCCCGCCTGTCGGGCTTTGTTTTTGCTTTGGTGATGCCAGCCCATGCCTTTGCCGCTGATTTTGCCCTCTGTGCCTCCGCCCCCGCAGCTGGCTGAAATCGTGCTGGTGCCGTCGCAGGTACAGACCCACCTGCCCTCAGAACCCGCTTCGGCAACGGTAGGGGAGCAGCCCTTAGAGGCGATCGCCTTCACCCAGACAATCGCGGCTCCAGCGGCCTTCACCCAAGCCGACCTGATGCACCTACAGGGTCAGGCTCTGCCCGCTCTCAACGAAACCGAACCGCTCAACCCAGAGCCACCCCAGACAGAGCTCCTGGAGTCGCCTTCTGAGGAGCCAGCTGGGGATGATAATGCCCCTATCAGCCCTCCCGTGACTGAATCAGCGCCCGATGAGGCAGACCCAGAGGCCGCTCCCAACGATTCGGCTGCACCCCCGCCACAAGAAGCTGCTGACTCCATTCTTCTGCGGGCTGACCGCCAGATATTTGAGCCCATCCGGCAGATTGTTACCGCCAACGGAAACGTCCTGGTGCAGTTTGGCACTGGCCAACTGGCCGCCGATCGCCTGTGGGCCAACTTGGCCAACCGCTACCTGCGGGCCGAGGGCAATGTGTTTTTTAACCGCAACAATCAAATTATTGAAGGCGAAACGGCCACCTACAATCTGCTGCAGGGGGCGGGCACGATTACCGAGAGCCGCGGCGAACTAGAAGTGTCAACCCTTGGAGACGACTTCTCGACCCTACCGCCTAGGCCAGTCGATGGCCTGCCCCTCGACTATCGTCTGCAAAGTCAGCCGTCTATCTCCCAGGCCACCAGCCCCGGCGGTATCGCTCTGGCTACGGGCAATCCGGGTGCTTTACTGGTGGGTGAGCAGACCACAATCGAGCGGCTGCGGTTTGAAGCCGACCAGATCTCTTTTAACGCCGATGGCTCCTATGCCGAAAATATTCGGCTCACAAATGACCCCTTCTCCCCACCTGATCTGGAATTTAGAGCCAGTGCGGCCCGGCTCACGCCCATCAACGAAATACAAGACGAGCTGGTTTTTGAGAACCCCCGCCTGGTGTTCAACCAGGGGCTCAGCCTTCCTGTCTTTCGCAATCGCTTTGTGCTCACCCAGGGCCAGCTACCCGCCGATGCCTTTAACCCTGTACCCATTGGCATCGGCATTGACGGCCGCGATCGCGATGGTTTGTTTGTTGGTGCCCCTATCCCAGTGGGTGGCGTAGGCCCCCTAACCGTCATCGTCGCCCCCCAGTTTCTGATCTCCCGCTGGCTGGGCGATTCTAGTTACAACATTGCCGACCCGGCTAACTTTGGGCTGATTGCTAGCGTCAGCGGTGCCCTGGGGCCGCGCACTACCGTATCCGGCAACTTCAACTTAGCCGGCTTTGATTTGGTCAACCTGAGCGATCGCCTGCGGGCCAGCTTTCGGGCGCAGCGACTGGTGGGTACCCACCGACTCAACGTTGAGTACACGTACCGCGATCGCCTCTTCAATGGTTCTCTGGGGTTTCAAGACGTGCAAAACAGCCTGGGGCTTTTGCTGGCGTCGCCTAACATCGTCCTGGGCAACACCGGTCTTAACCTCAGCTACCAGGTCTCGGGACAGTATGTCACCGCCGTTACCGATCGCCCCAATCTACTCAGCCCTGGGGTCGGCAGGGGCCTAGCCAGCCTGTTTCGGTTGCAGGGATCCGCCGACCTCAGCCGCCGCTTTCTGCTGTGGCAGGGGCAACCCTTACCCGCCACCCAAACCGAAGGGCTGCGCTACTCACCACGACCCATCGTGCCCAATCTATTTTTGGGAGTAGGCCTGCGCAGCGGCATTACCTACTACACCAGCAACGACTGGCAAGAGTCACTTCAGGGCAGGGTTTCCCTCGACGGCCAGTTAGGACACCTGCAGCGCAACGCCTTTGATTACACTCAGTTCAACATTGGCTTTAGTCACACCGTGCTGGGCGGCGACACATCGCCTTTTTTCTTCGATCGCTCCGTTGACCAAACTGTGCTGTCAGGGGGAATCATTCAACAAATCTACGGCCCTTTCTTGGCAGGTTTTCAAACAGCAATCAACCTCGATACCGGGCGCACCATCGACACTAACCTTATTTTTGAGTATCGCCGCCGCGCCTACGGTCTGCTGTTTACCTATAGTCCCAATCAGGAAACCGGCTTTTTAGGCTTTCGGATCAGTGCCTTTGACTGGGTCGGTCGTACCGCTCCCTTTGACTCAGCCCCCGATGCACCCAGCGATGTTGTCGTGCAGTAGTCTCTCTCAACGGTAATCAACCTTACGGTGCTGGTCGTTGACCGGGCTTATAATTAAGCTAGCGAATGATCTTTCCTTCCTCCTCAATACTGTGGCCTGTGTGGATTAACGCATAGGCATCCACCATGACTTACTCCAACAACATTGCCGATATTGAGGCTGTCTGTAAGCTTCTAACCAGCTACAGCTTTGATGCCGAATCTTACCAAACCGGAGCTGTAGTTGCTGATTGGCTAGCTGAATTTAGCCCTGTTTGGGTCAGCCATGCTATTACTGAAGCCCTTTATCAGGGGCGCTATAAGCTTATTTCTATTGACCAAATCCTTAAGCTCTGGCAGCGACGAGGCCAGCCCATTCGCCATTTTAACCGCGAGTTTGAATCGATTATTTTGGGTCAAACCTTGCTGTACTCCACCGGCTATGGGGATGGGCCAGAGTCGGTCAGTGTTCGCCGCCCTGCGCCTCCCACCTCATCAGAAACAACTCCTCAATCCATACGGCTGGCCCAAGCACTAGAGTCAGTCCACTCAGATCCCCTGTCTGCTGGGCTAATTCAAGCATCGCCAGCGACCTCAACTGGGCCGAGCAACCCCTTTGACGCAACCAGTCAGCCCAAGGCCGCTGAAGAATCTGCCGCTACTGCTGCTGCGGACGAAGTACCTGAAATTTCCATAGCCACGGCCAGTCCGACTAACACCAGCCGCCGTGACCCAGCCGAAGCGGATCACCCAGACATTCCTAATTTTCGCCCAGTGGCTTCTGAAGGGTCAACCTCAGGTTCCCCAGTCGAGGTCATTCAGCCCTTTGTTCCCTGCCGAGATGAGTCAGAGCTGCATGAGCGACTGCGGGCAGTGGTTCATGGCAGCCAACAAGTCTAACCAAACAGAATCCAGCCTCGGGACGGCGCGTGGCTAGGGTGACCCAATGCCGTATACTGGAAATAGTACACGCGACCTACAAAAATGGTTCAATATACCCTGGCCCAGAGTCCAGACGTTGTTCTTACGGTATCCGGCAAAGATTCTCGTAAAGCTCGCGAAAAAGCCCTTGACCAGCTCATGGCCATGCTAGATGAGGGCGCTCTGCCTACCGCCCTGGCCGATGGCTTTAGTGCTGAGCAGCTGGTCGAAGTCCAAACCCCCACCACATCCGCCACCGTGCAGCAGCAGGAAGACTCCGTTGTAGAGGCCATCCAGGTGCTCAACCAGTTGGCCACACTCAAGGTTAAGGTGCAGGCCAGCCGTGACGAAGCGCTACAGGTGCGGCAGCTTGTCGATCTGCTATTTATCGATGACCCCATGAGCGACGATCAGCTCACCGAACTAAAGGACGGCTTTAAGGTACTCAAGTCGTTTGCCCAAAGCAACCTGCGCTTCAAAGAAGCCCGTGCCCAAGCCGAAACGGCTCGCCAGGTGCTTGACGAGGCCTTAGGAAGCTGAGCCGCAGGGACCGATTGGCGTCTAAGGGTAACGTTCAGTAGGACCTGGGCGCTTGGTGGCTGCCAGCCGGGGCGCGTGGCCGATTATTTTTATTTGGCTACAATAAAACTTGCGATGCTCTAGTCACAAGGTTATTCCTATGTCAAGTTTTCTACGTCTTACCCGTGGGGTTGCTCAATCCCATGCGCGGTTCTTCAGGGGACAGCCTTTGATCATCGCCTTTTTGGTTGGTATGCTGTGGCTCACGGCTAGCTTGTTTGCCCCCGCCTACGCCGCGAATTTGCCCGAGGCTGGTCAGTATATTGCTGCCGATGGCACCGATTTGACCGCTGTAGCCCAGTGTTTGCCGAAAGAACTTAGCCAGGGCAACCTAGCCCGTGCCCTAGAAGAATCCAAGAACGACTTTTTGCAAAAAGTCTTCGACGTAAAAGATAACTACAGCGACTATAGGCTAGGCCAGAGCGAAACCGAGTATCTAGCCTGTTTAAAGAGCAAAGGATTCACCTCTCAGGTCAACCGTTAACCCGTTGGTTAAAGGGATAAATCCCGATGGGTAAAGGGTTTTGCTTCACTGCCGCTGTAGGTGGTTGAAACATGGCCATGACCTACCAGTTGGTACTTGTAGGTGACTAACCCCTCCAGGCCAACCGGGCCACGGGGAGGCATTTTTTGGGTGCTGATGCCAACCTCAGCCCCAAAGCCGTAGCGAAATCCGTCGGCGAAGCGGGTTGAGCAGTTGTGGTAGACCCCGGCGGCGTCCACCCGATTCATAAATAGGACGGCGGTAGCGGCATTGTCGGTTACGATCGCATCGGTATGGCGCGATCCGTACCTGTTGATGTGGGCGATCGCGGCCTCCACCGACTCCACCACCTTGACTGAGAGAATCAGGTCGCTGTACTCGGTCGCCCAGTCGTCTTCGGCGGCGGGGATCAAATACGGCACGATGTTTCGTGCTAGCTCGTCGCCCCGCAGTTCTACCTGGGCCTCCCGCAGGGTGGTGATCAGGGGTGGTAGGGCTGCAGCGGCAATGTCTTGGTGAATCAGCAGGGTTTCAATGGCATTACAGGCCGACGGATAGGCGGTTTTGGCGTCGAGGGCAATGGCGATCGCCTGGTCTAGATCGGCCTCGCGATCGATGTACAGGTGGCAGATGCCGTCGGCGTGGCCCAGCACCGGAATGCGGGTATTCTCTTGCACAAACCGAACAAAAGCGTTGGAGCCGCGCGGGATGATCAGATCGACGTAGCCGTCTAGATCGAGCAGAGCGCGGGTTTCTTCGCGGGTAGTGAGCAACTGTACCGCTGCCGGGTCTACCCCCGCCTGTTCTAGCCCCTGCTGGATCGCTTGAACCAGGGCAATGCACGATCCAAGTGCCTCTTTGCCCCCCTTGAGAATCACCGCGTTGCCTGACTTGATCGCCAGGGCCGAAATCTGCATCACGGCGTCGGGCCGCGACTCAAAAATCACCCCCAGCACCCCCAGAGGTACCGACAGCCGCGTCAGCACCAGGCCCTCGTCTAGCTCGCGGCGCAGCTCCACTCTGCCTACCGGGTCGCTCAGGCGAGCGACATCGCGCACCCCGGCGATCGCCCCGGTCAGCTTCACCCGATCGAGTTTTAGTCGTTCGTAAAGGGGCTTGGCTAGGCTGTCCTCCACCGCTGCTTCACAGTCGGCTTTGTTTGCCATTACGATGTCGCTGGCACGGGCTTCTAAAGCGGTAGCTACGGCCTCAATGGCGCGATTTTTGTCATCGGCAGAGAGGTTGGCTAGGGTTTGGGCCGCCTGGCGACTGGCGCGCGCGATCGCCAGCAGCGGTTGAGCGGCGGTGTCTTGGGGCAGAGAAAAAACAGTCATAGCAATGGGCAATCCGTCAATACTTCAGTTTACTGCCTCAGCTGCTGTGCCTACTCATCCGCTGGTTCATCGAGGTGGGCCGAAGCCTCACGGTAGAGCTTAAACACGTGGCCATCCTTGAGTCCGTAGAAAACATTACGGCCCCGCTTGCGGTAGCTGACCAGGCGTGTCGCCGGCAAAATGCGCAGCTGATGGAACACGGCCGACTCGCTCATGCCAACCGCTGTTGCTAGCTCTCCCACCCGCCGTTCTCCCAAGGCCAGGGCCAAAAGAGTTCGCCAGCGGTTGGAGTCGCCCAGTCCGGCAAAAAAAATCGGCCATCCGCTGGGCCTTCGCCACGCTCAAAACCTCTTCCCCAGGCGACGCGGTGGTTACAGGCAGAGTCATTAACAGGGGGGCGATTGTCAGCCATGACACTTCTTTACTGCTTGAAACGATAGTCGTAACGCCAGCTCGAAACCCAAACGCTACAGCCAGCAAATGCTGTCAAAAGACTCATGAACACCTGTTCATATGTTATATTCATTTGCATGAATAAGTGTTCAAGTGTTGAGCATTAGTTTAGTTCACCTAGTCCATACGGAAAAAGGAAAACGGCCATGACTACTGTTGTTACCCAAATGAAATGCGCCTGCGAATCGTGCCTGTGCATTGTCGATACCAGTCAAGCTGTGGAAAAAGACAGCCAGTATTTTTGCAGTGATGCCTGTGCCAATGGTCATCCTGAAGGATCGACGGGCTGCGGCCACACTGGCTGCGGCTGCAACAGTTAAGCAACACCAGCGACAGGGTTAAGGGGGTTGCAGAAACTCGATCCCCTTAACCCTGCTAACCGCTCCGGCTCTCGTAAACTAAAGAGAGACGCAAGCAGGGGAGATAGGTTGAAAACAATGGCGCAAACTGACCCAAACCGCGTGCTGCGGCTGTTGCCGCTGGTCGCTGGAGGTTTAGGGGGCACCCTGCTGCTGCTCAACCGCGTGCTGACTCCAGCCCTGACCGAATCTCAGGCGCGATCGGACGTGATGGGCGTTATCTTAAGCGCGCTGCTCATTTTGACTGGTTTGCTGTGGCAGCGGGTGCAGCCCATCACCCCAGAGGCTGTGATCCTGGCAGGCGAAGAAGGGTTTGAGCTAAATGATGCTCTCCCCGATCAGATTAAGACCGAACTGGCCTGGGCCTCTCACCTGTTGCTTACCAATACCGTCACCCGTGCTGTTGTGGTTTACCGCCAGGGTAAGACCCTGCTGCGGCGGGGCGTTTTAGCCTCCAAAGCCGAGGTTATTCCCGGCCCCATTTTGCAGCGGGTGCTGGAGACCGGCAAAGCCGTGTACTTAGTAAAACTCAGCATTTATCCGGGGCGAGTGGAGTTTGACTACCTACCCGAAAATACCCAGGGCGTGATCTGCCAGCCCATGGGCACTGATGGGGCGCTGATTCTAGCCGCCAATGCCCCTCGCAGCTACACCCGCCAGGACGAAGCGTGGGTGGCGGGCCTGGCCGACAAGCTGGGGCACACGTTAGATCAATCCATAGTCAACGACAGCATCCCTGAGGCCGCTGTCGTCAGCCCTGACTAGCCCAAATTGGTCAACAACAGCTCGGTCAGTACAGCTCGTACCTGAGCCACTGGCAGGGCAGCGACCCGTTATACACCGCCACCCGCTGGGCCGACTTTAGTCCAATATGGCTAGCTAGCGCTTTGTTGCCGCTGAGTACATAGGCCGTCCAGCCCTTAAACCGCTGCTTCAGCACGTTGCCCAGCAGCTTGTAGAAGGCACCGAGGTCATCGCCTGCCCCCAGGCGCTCGCCGTAGGGAGGGTTGCACAACAGAAATCCGCTGTCGGCGGGGGCCTCCAGGTCAGCCAGATCTTCGGCCCAGAAGTGGATTTGTTCGGCCAGGTCGCAGCGCTGGGCATTCACGCGGGCCTGGTGAATGATGGCAGGGTCGCGATCGCAGCCTCCCACCCAGGTTCCTAGCTCTAGCTTTCGACTCGCTTCAGCCTCCTGGTAAAGCTGATCCCATAGGTCGCCGTCAAAATCGGGCCAGGTGTGAAAGCCAAATTCTTCTCGAAACAGACCAGGGGCAACGTTTAAGGCCATCAGGCTGGCCTCCAGGGGCAGCGTACCCGATCCACAAAGGGGATCTAGCAGGGGCACATCGCCCGACCAGTCAGTCAGCGTCACCAGGGCGGCGGCCAGCGATTCTTTGAGTGGCGCGGCCCCTACCGCAGGGCGGTAGCCGCGGCGATGCAGGCTGCTGCCCGAGCTGTCGAGGCTGACGGTACAGGTGTCGGCCTGTAGGTGCACGTTCAGCCGCACCTCGGGGTGCTGGGTGTCGATCGTGGAGCGATCGCCCCAGTGCTGGCGCTGCTGGTCGACCACCGCATTTTTCACCTGCAATGCGGTGAAGTGGGTGTGGTTGAGGCGGCGATTTTTGCCGGTGGCATCGACGGCAAAGGTGGTTTCAGGGGGTAGGTAGGGCCGCCAGTCGATCGACTGAATGCCGCGGTAGAGGTCTTCGGCATCGTAGCAAGGGAACTCAGCCAGTTTGAGCAGCACCCGAAAGGCCAGCCGCGACCAGAGGTTGACCCGGTACAGCAGGGCCAGGTCGCCCTCAAAGGCCACGCCGCAGAACCCTGGCTTCACCTGCTGAGCGCCTAAGGTCTCAAATTCGGCAGCGGCTAAGGCCTCTAGCCCACGGGCCACGGTGGCGAAATATAGGGCCATGGAGTCTCCTCTAAAAAATTGCTCTACACCCCCGCTTCTAGGCCCCGGAGTGGCGGGATCAAACCCAGGCTTGATAAGGCGTTTACCGTTTTGTTAAGACCGGATATTTAGACACAGCTTTGACTTAAAAGCTGAGCTATTCTATGGGTATCTTGGTGGGGTATCTTGATGGATAATACCTTCCCAGGTGGGTAGCTGCTTGGCCAAGCCGCTCCAAGGGTATTCCTACCCTTGCCACATCCCCGGCCAACTGTCGAATTTTGAGAGGAAAGACTTATTTCTAAGACGCAACTGGTAAACCGGCAAATTCGCTCACCTCAGGTGTTCCTGATCGATCAGGAGAACCAAAATCGGGGTCTCATCGATACTCGCGAAGCGCTGACGCTGGCCGAGGATGCAGGGCTTGACCTGGTGGTGGTCTCTAACGGCAAAGATGCCCCCGTGGCCAAAATATTGGACTATGGCAAGCTTCAGTACCAGCAGAGTAAGCGGCAGAAGCAAAGCTCTAAGCCGTCTTTGAAAGAAGTCAAGCTGCGTCCCAACGTGGGCGAGTCTGACTACCAGCTCCGCATTCGGCGATCGATCCAGTGGTTGTCGAAGGGAGACTCGGTTAAGTTTTTGGTCCGCCTGCGCGGGCGCGAGCACCAGCACCGCGATCGCGCTGCAGAGCTGCTCGACAGAATTGTGCAGGACATCGGCGATGCTGGCAAGGTTCAGGCCCTCGACAAAAAGGCTCTGGTGCTGATGATTACCCCTGCCTAATAAGCCACGGCATAGGTGTGGTGGCTATTGCCAATCGCAGGGCCAGAGGAGCTAGGGAGTTGAGCAATGCGAACGACTAACCAGCTAGATTAGCCCTAGTCAGCTGATGGGGTACAGGCAGAACGTGTTGCCTCCCCGCTGCTTGGCATCTCGTAGGGCCTGGTCGGCGGTCTTGATCAGGTGGTGGCTCGATAGCGTTGTAGTCGGTGTGGTGCCCCCAATGCCCAGGCTCAGGGTCATATGTTTGGCTATAGCCGCAGGGCAGGGCATTTTAAGATCGGCAACGGCTTGCTGCATTCGGGATACTACCCGCAGCGCTCCGTCTAGGTCGGTATTGGGTAGCACCACCGCAAATTCGTCATCGCTGCAGCGAGCCACCAGGTCAATATTGGGGTTGATGGTTCGATACAGTGTGCGGGCAATGCGTCGCAGCGCGGCATCCCCAGCCTGCTGACCGTAGATGTGATAGTAGGTTCTCAAGTGGTCGGGGCTGCACAAAATCAGCGACATAGGGGCCTGATCGTGGCAGTGGCGATCCCACTGCTGTTGTAGAAAGGCATCAAAATGCAGGCTATTGGCCACCTGCGTGAGCGGGTCGGTCGTGTTTTGCTGATTCCAATAGAGGGCTTGCCGATGGCTCATCTGTTCGATTTGCTGGCGCAGCCGCGATCGCTCAATCCGGCTCAGCACCCGCGTCACCAGCTCTGGCCCCACAATGGGCTTGCCAATTAAATCGTCGCCCCCGATTTCAAAAACCTGCCGCACGGTGATCGTATCCGGGTGAGCTGCCACCATCAAAATCGGCAGGTTGCCAAACCTCGAGTCCTGGCGCACGACCTGGCAGAGGTCAACACCGCTAAAGGTCGGCATGTCTAGGGCCAGCAGCAGCAAATCGGGCTCGACTTGTCGCAATATCTCCCAGAACTGGCTAGCATCGCCCAGCTCGGTGACCTGCAACCCCCAGGGAGTCAGCAGCTCGGTAATCGCCGCACAGGTTACCGGGTCGTTGTCGACGACCATCACCTGTGCCTCAGGGGCCTGGGAATTGGGCAGGAGCTGATCGAGACTGTCAAACACCTGGCGAGGGGTAGTCGGAGCCACCAGGTAGCGATCGCCCTGGAGCCGGGCCACCTGCACGCGCTCCTCTAGACTGTCGTGGCCGGTCAGCACTAGCACTGGCAACTTCGGGTAGCGATGCTTCACTTCCCGCAGCGGCGCTAGCTTCTCAGCCAGGGGTGCCCCTTGATTGAGGGTCAGCACTACCGCCTCGGCCTCTTCCCGAGCCAATCCCTGCATCAGGTCGGTCAGGCTGGTGGCTCGATCGAGGCGCCAACCGCAGTCTGCGGCGTTGGCCTGAAGCCGATGGAGCAGCTGCGCCTCCACCGCTAGCGCTACTCCGCGATGGCGGGACGCTGAAGCGCTAGTCGTACTGGGCTTGGCCTCCTGCGATCGCGTATGTCCTGCCTCAAGGGGCTTAGGGGCCAGGGCTAGGGCTTGTTTCAGTGCTAGCAGCGATCGCGAAAGTTGATCAACCTGCTCGGTTTGCAGATCGCGATCGCTCAGCAGCAGCTCAATCTGACGGGCATAGACTGAACCTTCGGTATGGCCAAAGGTACCCAGCCCTTCGGCCAGGCGATGAGCCTCATCCTGGGCAATCACCCGCTGTTGGGGAGGCAATTCTCCAGCCTGGAGCGATCGCACTGCCGCTTCTACCGGCGCTAGCCGCGCCTGCAGCGAGGTTTGAAACCGAGCCGTAATGGTGGCCAACGCTCGGGGCATCGCCCCTTCCCCGGCCCCGACCGCCGCTGGTTCCAGCCCCTGGGGCGGAACCGCCCGGCCGGATTGAGCCCATCCGTTGGCTTCAGGGTTCTGCATTGCTCCCGGGTCGCCATTGTTCCAGTCGAGCGCTTTAGTGACTAAGCCGGATGGCGCATTGCGCAGGCGATAACCCAGTCCATACACCGTCTGAATGACATTTTCAACCACGCCGCTGCGCTTGAGGCGGTTGCGCAGATCTTTTACCAGGTTCGTCACCGCCCCTTCGGTAGGCGAATCTTCAATAGTCCACAGATGGTCGAGGATTGTGCTGCGGCTAAACACCCGCTGCGGATGGCGCAAAAACAGCTCCAGCAGGCTGTATTCCTTAGGCGTTAAGGGCACGACCTGGCCGTCATAGGTCACCTGGGCCAGGGCGGGGTCGAGGCAGAGGTGCCCCCAGACCAAGGGCGGAATCGTCGTGGCTCGCGCCCCCCGCCGCAGCAGGGCCCGCAGTCGGGCCAGCACCTGTGACACCTCAAAGGGCTTGGTTACATAGTCATCGGCACCGGCATCTAACCCAATGATGACATCCTCATCATCAGCCTGGGCGGTAAGGATCAAAATGGGCGTCGATACCCCCTGACTCCGCAGATGGCGGCACAGACTAATGCCGTCTAGCCGCGGAATATTGACATCGAGCAAAATCAGGTCGTAGTTCCACAGCGCCGCTAGCTCTTTGGCGGTGATGCCATCGGCCGCCTGCTCAACGGTGTAGCGCGCCGCTGTCAGGTGAAACATCAGCAGATCTCGGGTCGATAGGTCATCCTCAACCAGCAAGATTTTCATTGTGAGGCAAATCCCTACGGTGTAGATGACATCGGGAGGATAGATGACATCAATATCTTAAAGATGCTAAAACGACCTCAATGATCCTAAGCGTCACCCCCCTTAGGGTAGAGTTATTTGCGAACATCACTCTGAGATGTTTCTTAGCATATCGTTAAGTTTCAATCTTCTCTACTCAGGGAACTTGTGACTGGCCATAAAAATTGCTAGACGGGAGCCTGCCAAGATCGCTGCTCAAGGGCGGTCTGTACCGCCTGGCGCTGATCGCGGTGAGTAATCCAGCGATGATAGGTACGGTTGTGAATGGCCACTGAATGGCCCATCATGCGGGCGGCTACCGTATCGGGTAGGCCAAAATGAATGGTGCGCACGGCCCAGGCGTGGCGCAGATCGTAAGGCGAAAAAGGCACCCCGTAGCGCTTAAACTGCAGCGCCACTTGCTGGCCCACTCGCTGGAGGGTGGTCGTGGTCAGGTCAATATTAATAGGGGGCAAATGGCCTTGGCGTAGATCAAAACGATCGATCCATTCTGGGTAAAAGGGCCATACATCGTGGAGGCCGGTCTTAGTGGTTTCGAGTACGGTGATGCGGCCCTCAATGTCGCCCCGCTGCAGCCCCTGGTAATCGCAAAAAAACACCTCGTGGTTGCGCAGGCCATAGGTGGCCATTACCCCATACACGTAGCGCCAGGCCGGGTTAGGAATGCGATCGCACCACTCGACAATCACCTCGTCAGAGGGCAACAGCCGCCGCTGGGCCTTGCTGCTACCGTACTGACCACCCAGCTTGTCAATGGCCTCGGGCAGCGCTACACCCTGAAACTCAGCAAAGGCTTTCAGGGCTGTACAGGCCACCTGACGGCTGCGCGAGTGGGACGGCAGAGCTTCGATCGTAGCTGCGATCGCGGCCTCCAGAGACTGCCGGGGCTGCTGTTCAACCTGGGCCAGCAGCTTCTTTAGGTAGGGGGCATAGGCCTTCTCCCAGGTCGTTTTGCGCGAGGCCATGGCGGCGGCACCGGGGCCAGATTGGGCCAGCGTGTGGGCCTCAAACAGAGCAATCCGCTCGTCTAGGGGCACCTGATCGGGCGGAGATGCTTCGGCCTGGGGGAGATAATCGGCCCAGCTAAAGCGGCGCTCAATCAGCTGAGCCGCAATCACCTTAGCCTCGCGCTCAATCTGCTTGAGTCCGGCGGCGGTGGCGGGTAGCTTGAGGGGAATGCGCTGCTGATAGGGACGGCTCTTAGCGCTGTCGGGGCGGGGAGGCAGGGTGCCCCGCAGGCTGAGGCGATCGCCCCGGCACTCCACCTGCAAACCCAGACGGGCGGCCTTGAGGCGAGTATTTAGCGCGGCGATCGCGCGATTGAGAGAGTCAGAGACAGCCATCGGGGTCGGAAACCGTTCGTCCAGCTTGTAGAATATGGTCAGATATGAGTACTTACTTTAAAACCACAACAGTGCCATGGGTCGTGTCGGCGTCTTATTGCTAAATCTAGGGGGGCCAGAACAGCTCGACGATGTTCGTCCCTTTTTGTTTAACCTGTTTGCCGATCCAGAAATCATTCGCCTGCCCTTCCCCTGGTTGCAGCGCCCCCTGGCCTGGTTGATTTCCAGCTCGCGCGCCAAACAGTCTCAAGAAAACTACCAGCAGATTGGGGGTGGCTCGCCCCTGCGCCGCATTACCGAAGAGCAAGCCGAGGCCCTCAAGCAGGTTCTGGCCGACCAGGGCACCGAGGCCAATATCTACATCGGCATGCGCTACTGGTATCCCTTCACCGAAGAAGCCGTCGCCCAGATCAAGCGCGACGGCATCGAAAAGCTGGTAGTGCTGCCCCTCTATCCCCAGTTTTCGATCAGCACCAGTGGCTCCAGCTTTCGACTGCTAGAG
>JBARVK010000030.1:0-5131 GCA_049646225.1 Nodosilinea sp. | reverse complement strand
AGGCTGGCTAGCGGGGCAGGCGATCGCAGCGGCTTGCGGTTAAGCGATCGTCTCCCAGTGACCCGAATCGATCCCTGTATAATCGGCGCATCCTTCTACAGATAAATCCTATGGGCTGGTGGTTGGGTATCGTGCTAGTGATTGGCCTGGGCGCTGTCGGTGCTTTGGGTTGGCGGTGGTGGGCAAAGCAGCAGCGGTACAAGTCGTTGCGATCGCTCCCTTCCCCTCCCCAGCACTGGCTTTTGGGTCACATTCCGCTCATGCTGGCGGCGGTTAAAAATCGGCAGCTCTTCCAGATAGTGTTCGACTGGTCTCAGGAACTGGGCCCCAAGTACGTGTACTGGGTGGGCTACCCGGTGGTGGTGCTGAGCCAGGCCAAGCTGATTGACAGCACCATTGTGCAGGGCAGCCGCGACGGTAGCCTGGTGCGCACCGGCCAGTCCCAGCGCGCCTGGAACGATCTGATGGGGCCGATCATGATCGGCCAGGACGGGGCCGAATGGCAGTGGCGACGCAAGGCCTGGAACCCAGAATTTAGCTCTAGCGGCATCAACCACTACCTAGCCCTGGTCGATCAGGCTTGTAGCCAGGTGGTGACCAAGCTGCGGGCCGCCCCAGCGGACCAGCCCGTCCCCGTCGATCCGCTGTTTGTGGAGCTAACCATGCGGGTGATTTCGGCGTTGGTGTTGGGCATCCCCATCGACCCCGACCAGCCCAGCCCCGAAGGTCCACCGCTAGAGATTGAGCCAACCTATAACGCCATGTCAGTCTTAACCTACCGATTTTTACGGGTGGCGGTAGGCGAAAAGCCGTGGCAAAAGCATTTGCCCACCCAGGCCGCCAAAGACTACTGGACCGCCCGCCGCCATTTTGAGACGTTCTTGACGCCGCGCATCGACCTAGCCCTACAGCTGCGCGATCGCGATCCAGAGGCCGTCGCCAAAGCCAGTCCGCTGTTTCAGCAGTCGATGGTGGTCAAAATTGCCGCTAAAGAGCCCCGCTACACCCGCGCCAGCCTGCTGCCCGAAATTGTCGAGATGCTGATCGCAGGCACCGATACCACCGCTCACACCCTCTCCTTTGCGGTAGGTGAGCTGGCCCTCAACCCGGAGGTGTTTGAAAAAGCCCAGGCCACGGTTGATCGCGTCTTTGAACAGCACGACGCCATCACCCTGGCCAGCCTGAAGGAGCTGAGCTACCTGCAGGGGGTCATCAAAGAAACCCTACGCCTCTACTCGGTGGCGTCGGGCACAACCTCTATGCAGGCGACCCGAGACATGGTGGTCGATGGCCTGGAGGTACCCGCCGGAACGCGCCTGTTCTGGTCAATGCTGGGAGCCGGACGAGATCCGGAGGCCTACCCCCAGCCCGAGAAATTCTGGCCCGATCGCTGGCTGAGCGATGACCGCCAGCACCCGGCTCCGCCGATGATTGACTTTGGCTCTGGCCCCCACCGCTGCCTGGGTGAGCACCTGGCCATGCTGGAATCAACCCTAATGCTGGCCCAGCTGCTGCGCCACTTTAGCTGGGATCTGGTGAACGGGCGATCGTCTTTAAAGAATTTGAAGCAGAACCTGCTGATCTACCCCGTCGATAGAATGCCGATTTATCTACAGCCGCGATCGCCTGCGGTTGCCCTACCCGCTTAAAGTATCGGCACCGTTCGGCTCAAACTGACGATGCCGACTCGGGCACGCGCTGCTCAATCGGGAAGATCACCGTAAACCGAGAGCCTTGATCAACCATCGAGGATAGAGAAATGTCGCCCTGCATCAGCTCTACCAGCTGCGACACGATCGCCAGACCCAGCCCGGTGCCCTGGTCAGCGGCGGCAGTAGGGCCGTGATGAATGCGGTAGTATGGTTCAAAAATGTACTTTTGTTCAGCCTGGGCGATGCCGATGCCGCTGTCGCTGACCACAATCGACCAGCGGTTGGGGTCGAGAGTTTCAGCGGCGATCGCCACAAATCCGCTGTCGGTGTAGCGAATGGCGTTGCTCAACAGGTTGGTAATAATTTGCTGCAGGCGCAGGGGGTCGGTTTCAACGGTTTGCGGGGCGCGATCGCAGTCTACCTTCAGCTCCAGGCCCTTGTTGCGCACCAGAGGTTCCACAATTTCGACCACCGACTGAATCAGTTCGCTCGGGGCAATGGTCACCACCTTCAGCTTGATTTGTCCATCGCTCTGCTGGAGTTGTAGGGTATCGTTAATCAGCCGCAGCAGCAGTCGTCCGCTGCGCAACACCCGTTCGATGCTTTCTAAATGGGCAAAGGAATCGTCGAGGTCGGCCTGCTGCTGCTGGCGCAGAAACAGATCGGCGTAGCCAATAATGGAGGTCAGCGGCGTTTTTAGCTCGTGGGTGAGCTTAGACATGTTGTCGTGGCTGGCTCGCACCAGGCGGGTGAGCTCCTGGTTGGTGAGCTGCATTTGAGCCCTGAGTTTGTCTAGCTCCTCCATGCGGCTTTGGGTATAGCTGTCAAAACAGCGGGCGATCGCCTCATCGACCACAGTGTTGATTAAGCGTGTGGCCCACAGCACATCCTGGGGGGAGGCCTGCACCAAATCGTTTTCCAATTCCTCAAAAATCACCGATCGCAGCAGGCGATATTCGCGCGCAATTTCCGCCGGTTCAAACCCCTGCTCGGCCCGAATAAAGCCGTGTTCTAAACTGGCTTCATCAATGATGTCAAAATTTTCTAGCTCGCTGTCAGCCAGCATATCGGCCAGGGACTCTAGCACCCTGGGCAAGCTGTCGCGGACGGCCTTAAAGGTCAACTCGTTGGTGGCCTCAATTTGCTGGTCTTCAAAAACGGCGGCAATCCACAACTCAATAATGGTGTCGCGCTTTTGGTTCAAAATTGTGCTGAAATCCATCTTCGTCAGCTTTGGGATGGGGCGATCAACCTCACGCTACTGCATGGAGACAGGCCAGGGCATCTAGTAAAAGATATAGAGCAGCTGCTTGCCCAATATTCAAAGGCCGAGCTATGTCCACTATTCTGGAGAGCTTGACTACCTAGCCCCCCGCTCCCTAACGATTGACAACATATGAATCAGTTGAATCAGTTCGGGCAGGTGGTCGTCTCTAGAGTATGGTTAGAAAACATTTATTAAGTGAGACATTACGGCTTCATGGCGATTCATCGTCCAGGCTGGTCACTCGATCGCCGCGATCCTCAGTTTATTGACGCTTTTCAACCGATTTGGGCCTGGTTTTACGAGCACTACTTCCAGGTTCAAACCGCCGGGTGGGATCAGATCCCCGCCGGTCAGGTGATGCTGGTGGGGTCTCACAATGGCGGTTTGGCAGCCCCAGACATGCACATGATGATCTACGACTGGGTCAGGCGGTTTGGCTCCGGTCGCCTCGTCTATGGCCTCATGCATCCCCAAGTGTGGCGGGTTGCTCCACCAGTGGCCCAATTGGCCGAGCGGATGGGGGCAATCGCGGCGCACCCGAAGCTGGCGATCGCGGCGCTCGATCGCCAGGCCAGCCTGCTGGTCTATCCCGGCGGGGCGGAGGATGTGTTTCGCCCGTTTAGCCAGCGCGATCAGATTCACCTGGGCGATCGCAAAGGCTTTATCAAAATTGCCCTACAGCGCCACCTGCCGATTGTGCCCGCCGTCTCTCGGGGTGCCCACGAGACGCTGCTGGTCTTGACCGACCTATACCCTCTCGTCCGGCAGCTACACGATCTGGGTATGCCCTGGCTACTCGGCGTCGATCCCGAGGTGTTTCCGGTTTATCTGGGGCTGCCCTGGGGGATCGCCTTTGGCCCAGTGCCGAATATTCCCTGGCCTCGACCGATCACCACCCGCATTGGCCCGCCGATCTATTTTGAGCACTACGGGGCGGAGGCAGCCCGCGATCGCGCCTATGTCGATACCTGCTACAGCCACGTTCACAACCAGATGCAGCACACCCTCAACGAGCTAATCGCCAGGCCCGACTCATCGGGATGCCCAAATGCAGCCCGGCAGCGGGAGTGGTAAGTAGATAAGGGATTCAGCTCAAAAGTTTTAGTGAGCTAGCGGCTGTACAGTTGGGTTAGACCCAGCAGGCGATCGCTGAGCGACTGGGTCAGCAGGGTCGAGCTGCGGTAGCGCCAGCGCCAGTTGCCGTGGTTGCGGCTGGGGTCATTCATGCGGGCATGGCCGTCTAAATCGAGCAGGTCTTGCAGAGCGATAACGGCCAAATCGGCCACCGACGACAGCGCCAGACGAATCAGCAGCCAGTTGATCGCCTCGATCGCGTCGGGCGAGGCGTAGCCAGCGTAGCGGGCCAAAAACTGCTTCTCGCTGTCGCTGGTCTGCTGCCACCAGCCAATCACGGTGTCGTTGTCGTGGGTACCGGGGTAAACGACAGTATTGCGCGTGTAGTTGTGGGGCAGGTAGGGGGTGTCGGGGTCATTGCCAAAAGCAAACATTAAAATGCGCATGCCCGGAAAGTCAAAGCGATCGCGCAATGCCTCCACCTCAGGAGTAATAATGCCTAAATCTTCGGCCATAATCGGCAGCGTTCCCAGCGCTTCTTCCAGGGCGGTAAAGAATCGCTCGCCCGGCGCTTCAACCCATTCGCCATTCATCGCTGTTTCTTCGCCACCGGGCACCTGCCAGTAGGCTTCAAAGCCGCGAAAGTGGTCAACCCGCACAATATCCACATACTGTAGCGTCACCTGAAACCGCTTAATCCACCAGGCATAGCCCGTTTTCTCGATTTTATCCCAGTCGTAAACGGGGTTGCCCCACAGCTGCCCGGTGGCGCTGAAATAGTCGGGCGGCACCCCTGCGATAAAGGCTGGTTCAAAGGTGTTGGGGTCGAGCTTAAAGATCTCTGGATCACCCCACACATCTGAGCTGTTGTGGCACACGTAAATGGAAATGTCGCCGACGATTTTGATATTTCTATCGTTGGCATACTGACGCAGTTTTTGCCACTGCTCAAAAAATTTAAACTGCAAAAACTGGTGATAGTGAATCTGGTCTTTTAAAGCCTCTCGCTGGGCCTTTAGGGCGTCAGGCTCTCGGCGGGCGATCGCCGGATCCCAATGGTTCCAGCTCTTGCCGTCGTTGGCCTCTAGCAGGGCCATAAATAACACAAAATCGTCCAGCCATCCGGCCTGCTCTTGAC
>JBARVK010000029.1:0-10895 GCA_049646225.1 Nodosilinea sp. | reverse complement strand
GCATTGGCAAGTTGGGCAGATCTAAGGTTGGCAGTGCTGATGTCAACAGATCTGAGAGTGACCGATCTGAGATCTATCTCAATTTCAGGGTTTTCCTCTCTCCACGCATTCCAGACCTTACTCCCTTGCCTTAGCAAGGCGACCTGTTCTTCATTTGCCATCGCCGTTGAGCCTGCATCGTCACCTCACCCTAGACTACGCGCTATTCCATTGATTAGGGTTCGTTAATTTGGGTTTTGAGCCAGGTGCGGAAGTTGATTTCTGCTTCAACTTCATCCACTTGGCAAGTGCTTAGGAACTGGTAGAGGTCGTCTTTAGAGACCACAGGGAAAGTTGGGGAGCGATCGCACTCCCCATACTCCCCATCCCTGAGTTGGTAAATGAGCCAAACCCTGCCGTTAAACCGCCAAAATTCGGGTACACCCATCGCCGCATATAGGGCATTTTTGTCGATGTCTGTATGGTTTATATCCACCTCAACCACGAGATCTGGCGGTGGATCGGTCGCCAGGTCAATCGGTCGCCCAGCGACCTGGGGTTGATTTTGAATGTAGTAGCCATTATCTGGCTCAGCCCCTCGGTCAAGATCTTCGCGATCGAGCGTGGTAGACCCTAGCGTTTTAACCCGCATCCCCAGTTCAACCACCAATATGATGATGAAACGCTCGATTAGGCGGGCATAGAACTCATGGGCTTCAGAGGGCATGGTGATTTCAAGAGTGCCGCGATCGTAGGTGAGGCGGGCTCGGGTACGTTCGTTGAGCAGCGATCGCATCTGACAGTACGCTACCCAGTCCATGCCGCGCAGGGCCACGCGGCTCTCCCCAGGGGCGATCGGCAGTGTGTCTGTAGCTGAGTCCGTCACCATAGATCATTCGAGCAAAGGGCAGGCGAGTTTAGTCTTGCGAATCGCGACTATCGTTGTCCTTCAATTCTATGCTGCGATAATGGTATTGCTGAGGCGCACTCTGCTGGAGGCCAAGACACCATGACCATTGCCGCCACCCCCATTAGCCTTGACGACTTTTTTGCCTACGACGATGGCACCGACACCCGCTACGAGCTAGAAAATGGGGAAATGATCGTTGTGCCCGCCGAGAGTGAGTTGAACCGCCGCATTGCTACTTTTTTGTTCGCTTATTTATTACAGGCGGGTTTGCTCCCTCAGTATTTGACGATGAAAACCGAAGTGACGGTGTTGGGAGCACGGTCAACGGTGCGCCTGCCCGACCTGATGGTACTGTCAGACGAACTGGCGATCGCCCTAAATGGAGCCACCCGCTCAACCGTCACCATCGACATGCCGCCGCCCCGCCTGGTGGTAGAAGTGGTATCGCCCGGCAAGAAAAATATTGACCGTGACTATCGGTATAAGCGATCGCAGTACCAAGCCCGAGGCATTGCCGAGTATTGGATAGTCGACCCAATCGTTCAGCGGGTGACGGTGCTGACCCTGGTAGAAGGCCTGTACGAAGCACAGACCTTTGAGGGCGAGGCCACCATTGCCTCAGCACTGTTGGCCGAATTGGCACCAGCAAAGGGGCTAACGGCGGCTCAAGTGCTGAACCCCTAACGAAATCAGAGCGTTGGCAGTCTGCCACAGGCCGCTCGCCGTTTTACTCAATCACCGCGCAGGCGATGCGTCCGCCCGAGCCACCGATGGGCTGCGAGTAGTGGTCATCCTTGTCGGTGTGGATGATCAGCGCTGTGCCGTCGTCATCCAGCAGCTTGGCTGCTCCAGAATCTAGCTCCACCAGGTCGCTGTATAGCTCCACCTCCACAGTGCCGTCGCTAGCTACGACCAGGTTGGGCAAGTTGCCTTCGTGGGGGCCATCGGGGTTGCGAAACCCGTGGGGCGTATCAAAGGGGTTGACGTGGCCGCCCGCCGATTTAAAGGCCGCCAGGTCAGAGCAGTCGCCGACGGCATGGAAGTGCATGCCGTGGTAGCCGGGGGGCAAATCTTTGGCCTGGATATTCACCAATATCCCTTTGTGCCCCTGCTCAACCTGCACCGTGCCGATCGGGTTGCCGCTGTTGTCAATTAGGTCAGCTTGGGTGATGAGTGCGTCGGCGTAGGCAGGGCCGGCTATTAGAGCCAGAGCAGCCAAGCCCAGAGCTATACAGAAAACCTGGCATCGATTGAGGAGGGCTAGCATAGGACTATCCGTAGCGTCTGCGATTAGATCATATTCTGTCACACCGTGCGGAATGGGGATATGAGCCGCTGAAGTAACGTGATGGTGTTGCCCCCATCCCATTCAGACGCATCGTCTCAGGCTCGGGGGAAAAGTATCTCGTTTCCCGCTTTGTGCCTTGCTCCGCCCGTATCAGGCTGCGGTAGTGAGGTGGCATTGCTTTTATCCCTTCAAAGACTATGAGCATTCCAATTCGATTGCCAGCTCTGGCTGGAATAGGTTTAGTCTCTGTTATCCTCAGCGCCTGTACGGCGGTACCGCCAATGGATTCCCAGCCGGTGCCACCGTCGGAACAGCCAGCCGCAACCGACCCATCAGCGGCACCTGCGGTCAGCTGGGCCGATCTGTTGGGGTCGGTTGCGGCACCTGACAACTGGCAGGTTGAGCCCTGCATCAATGACGTGCTGCTGTGCGTTGAGGCCAATGACGAGCTAATTGGCACGGTAGAACGGTTTAGCTATCCAGTCAGTGAGGTCAATCTCCCAGGGGGTGAAACCCCGGCACCAGGGGCAGAGCAAGAGTTTCTGCAGGCCTGGGTGGCCGATCACTATGGGGTTGTTGAGCGCGATCGCGCCATAGCCGACCCGGTCCTCACCTTTACGGGCGAACCGCCGCAGGATATCGCCGTTGGCTCGCTGCCGGGGCTGCGCTACGGCTATACCGTCACCCACCCCAATGGGGCGCTATTGGAGCGGGGCATTGGCTATGTAGCTACCGATGGCGACCAGATATACGTGTTTGCTACTGGGTTAATTAGCGGTGACGGCACCGCGCATTTCTCTGACGCAGCGGCATTAGCCGCGTTTGAGCCTCATCTAGATACGATTATTCAGGGCTTGCAGCTATGAGCACGCTTCATCGAACGATTGCACCGGGCGCTCCGTCAGCCAGGTTTCTGGCCGCCTGGGTGGGGGCTAATCTGGCGGGCGGCTTTATCGTCGGCTATTTAGAAAATAACGGCCTACAGTTTATGGCCACCCTGATCCTCACCGGCGCGATTTTAGGGTCATTGCAGTGGTGCGTACTCAGGCTGGTGCTGAGCCGGGGAAGCGGTCTGCGCTGGTGGCCCCTGGCCAGTGCCCTGGGCTGGATCGCTAGCACTCTGTTGACAACCCTGATGCAGGGTCTCTACACCCCGGTAGTGGATGGTCTCTGGCAGACCTTTGGCCTGTGGGAGGTGTTTTGGCTCAGTTTAGTCGCTGAACCGCTGATGATCTTGGGCATGGCGATCGCCCAGGGGCTGATCCTGCGGCGGCGGGGCCTCAGTCTGGGGAGTTGGGTATTGGTCAGCTTAGTGGGCGGTGCTCTGCAGGGGGCCGCGAGTGCGGCGGTGTGTGCCGGGTATTGCCCCATTCTGCCTCCGCTGTGGACGGGCGGCATCGTATATGGGTTTGGCTGGGCTGTCTATGGCCTGGTCACAGGTCTTTGGTTAGTAGGGCGCCGCTTCGCCCAGGAGACACTATGAACGGTATGAAACGCTTGACGTATTTTGGTCTGGGTTTGGTGCTGGCGACCACCGTTGCCGGACCAATGGGCACGGTGGTGTGGGCGCAGGTTGACCCCACCGTGCAGCAGTTCAACTGGGCCCAGGCCCAGCCGGTGGATTTTGGGGTGCTGCGATCGCACCTGGCGGCCCAGGACTGGCAGTCTGCCGATGCCGAAACGCGGCGCATTTTAGAACCCTGGGTTCATCCCGGTGGCGATATTTTTGGCAATCCCCTGGCCACCAACATTCCGCCCGAGGTGCTGCAAACCCTCGATCGGCTCTGGGTCGAGGCCAGCGATGGCCGGTTTGGCCTCAGCGTGCAGCAGCAGATCTGGCAGGAGGTAAGAGAGCAACATTCAGTCGATTCAGCGGTGGCGGCCAAGGCGTTTGGCGATCGCGTCGGCTGGACCCGCCCCCCCGGCGTGGACGACCCCACCTTTGTTGCGGGCGAGTGGCTGACGGAGCCAGAAATCAACTACTCCCTCGATGCCCCAGTGGGCCACCTGCCCTGGGCCGGGGTGAGCTGGGCCAAGATTACAGAAATTCTGTCGGTGCAGAGCTGCGGCAGCTGCACCATCGACGCCATGTACCTGCAGGGTGAGCGGTTTACCCGCTACATACCGCTGCTGTTTAGCTGGGTAGCCACCGCGATCGACATGCCCGTACCGCAGGTAGGGTCTTGGCAGCGGGCCCAGCTGGCCCGGTCGATCGATCTCAGGTCGCTCTACCCCGAGTCGCAGTGCCCGGTGCGGGTGGCATCCTCGGCGATTAGCCCCAATGGGGCCGTGATTGCGGTCGGCAGCTACAGCTACGAGCGTTCCTGCCCCACCCCCGGCGAGAGCGCCCTGGCCCTGTGGAATGCCCAGCGCGGCAACCGCATTGTTACCCTGCACCGGGGGCCAGCTCTGGAGGCGTTTTCCCAGGGTAGTCCAGCCCAGGAGCCAGCTACGGAGGGCGATCGCATGGTCGGCGATATCGCTAACGCGGTCGCCTTTACCCCCGATAGTCAGTACGTAGCCGCTGGCATGTCCTACGGCGTGGTGCGGCTGTGGTCGGCGACGACGGGTGAGCAGACGCGGATTTTTGAGGGGCACCGGTACGCGGTACGGGCGATCGCCATTAGCCCCGACGGTCAAACCCTGGCCAGCGCCAGTGCCGACAACACGATCAAGCTCTGGAATCTGCAAACCGGGCAGCTGCGGCGGACGATTCCAACCAACGCCGACGACGGCATCGTGAGCACCCTGCTATTTAGCCCCGATGGGCAGCGCTTGGCCACCGCCACCCAGCACAACACCCTGCAGCTGTGGAATGCCAGCACTGGACAGCTGGTGCGCACCCTGGTAAACCGGGCCACGAACCTCTACCCGCCACTGCCCCTGGCCTTTAGCCGCGACGGCCAAACCCTGGCCACTGCCGACAGCGACAACAGCGTCAAACTCTGGAACGCCACCACCGGAGCCCGCCAAATCACCCTCAAGGGCCACAGCGCCCCGGCGCGAAACCTGGCCTTTAGCCCCGATTCTCAGCGCCTCGCCACCAGCGACGGCACCACCGCCCGCCTGTGGAACTTGCAAACCTACGCCACCGATTACACCCTGACCCTCAATCAGAGTGTGGGGCACCCGGTGCAGCCGACGAACCGGGGCGAGGTAGCCTTTAGCCCCGATGGGCGAACTCTGGTCACTAGCACCCTGCTGCTGCCCCTGATCGAAAGAGAGCCAATTCCCCATCAGGGTCTCACCCTGTGGGATGCGGCGACGGGGCAATCCCTAGCGACAATCCATGACGTCGACCAGTTTCAGTTCAGCCCCGACGGTCGGTTTTTGCTGGCCCAGGGGCAGCGCATGCAGCTCTGGCAGCCCTACAGCAGCCTGGTGCAGTAACCCTCTGTTGCACAACAGCCTGAATCTACGTAGGGGCAAACGGTTGTTTGCCCCCGCGAGGAACAGTGACGGTCTAATTCCTAACCGATAGCTGGTAGGGAGCATTGCAGTGAAATGCCCCCACAAATTGGGGGCATGCAGACAGGCTTTGGAATGCACTCCCCGATCTTGACTCACCTGTTCTGCCCTGTAACCAAATCTGTAACCAGGGCTACAAGATTTATGGGGCTGGCTATGGTGATAAAACAACGACCCACGTATCGAGCTTGTGAGGATTGAGACTATGACTTCTGTCACCTTCAAAACGAAAACCCTGATGGCGCTGGTGGGCCTGATGGCCCTTGGCACTACGGCGGTCGGGGCCGTGGCCTGTGCCCCTGTGCCCGATGGGGCGACCCCAGGTGATGCGATCGAATCTCCTGAACTGCCCCCCGCCGGTGAAGAGCCGGGCCAGCTAGATAATGGGCTAACCCCTGAGGTGCGAGAAACCATTCTAAAAACCGTCGCCGCCGATGTCGATCGCCCTGTGGCTGAGCTGCGCATTGCCGCCACCGAAACCGCCACCTGGAACGGCTGCATGGGTATCTATGAGCCCAACCAGGCCTGTACGATGATCGCTATTTCGGGCCTGCGGGTCGTCGTGACCGACGGTGAGCAAAGCTGGGTCTACCACACCCGCGAAGATGGTCAAAATGCGGTGCAAAACCCCACCGCCAGCGGCAGCCAGAATGGCCTGATTCCCGATTTCATTCCCCCTCAGCCCAATGAAAATCCTGGTGAAGCCCCGGACGAATACGTCTTTCGATCGCTGGTGAGCGGCGGCCTGGCCGGGAGACAGCAGGCCATCACCCTGCTGAGCGACGGGCGACTGCTGGAAACCGAAGGCTCTACCGTAGTGGCCGAAAGCCAGGTAACCCCCGAGCAGCTAGCCGAATTTCAGCAGGTGCTAGAAGACCAGCGCTTTCCTAACCTAGATCAGATGCGCTACGTCACCGATGCCGCGTTTGCCGACTATCCCACCGTGCAGCTTTCGACTGGATACAGCCGGACCGAGTATATTGACCTGGCTTTAGACGATCTTCCCACCGCGCTCCAGGCCGTAGTGCAAGCCTGGGACAGTCTGGTTGCCGAGGCCCAATAAACCACGCCACCGCCACTCTAATGCAGCGTTAATACTAAAAATCAGGGTTCTCGTAGGTTGGGTGGAACGAAGTGAAATTCAATAGCAGCAAGCCTTTTGGGGTTCTGCTAGCGCCCCTCGGTCTGCAAGTTTAGTCTTGACACCCCACCAGGTAAAAGCTGAGTGGCCGTGGCGATTTTCCTAATCGTCCTCACGTCTTTCCATAACCGCTGATGAAATCTTCGTTGAAACTTGTCTTGGCGCTGGCTAGCACTGTCTTATGGGCCAGTTGCAGCACCAGCCCTGAACCACCCCTCGCCAACTCCGATGACACCCTGGCTCAGCCCGTTGACACCTTCTCGCCGCCCAATGTTGAGTTCGAGGTGACCACCGAGGCGGGCACCTGCCCCAAAACCGTTAGCCTGTGGGAACTGGGCCTAGGCTTTGAGGGCGGTGCCGACCATATCGTAGTGGCGAATTTTGGCCCCATTGCGGCGGCCCCCGCCGAGATTGTTCAGTCTGAGGAGCGCTACATAGTCTATGCTGCTCCGCTCAAGACCGAGTTTGCCGACTGCACCGCCACCGCCACTGCCCAGTACCTGAGCATGTATGCCTTCCGGTTTGGCGACGGTACCGTTCAGTTCGAGCTAGATTTGCGTGGCGACGACGGCTTCCGCGACATTCGCCACACCGATATTTCGGCCAACCGTCCCTACATCTACTGGCGTGCCGCCGAGTAATTAGCGCGACTAGCAGCCCGCATCGCCCTGCACAGGCATTGTCAGGGTGGCACCGTTTTGCTGGATCTGCAGGGTGCCTTCGACCGCGATCGACTCGATTTCTCCGGGTTCGCCGAGGGTGGTATCGACCTGGAGTTGAATGTTATTGTCCTGACTGGCAAAGGTTTGGGCGGTTTGCTGCCCGTAGAACGCTTCCCCCGCTGCCGTCGTGCGCCGAAAGCGTACAAATTCACCGTTGATTTTCATCAGGGTAAAGCCGTTATCGGGGGGCTGAGCCAGACCATTGAAGAATACCAACCTCTCCGGGGGTGACTCCTCGGACTGCGGCCAGAGGGTCATGCCGCAACCGCCGCCGCCCTGGGCAAACAGCTCATCCCCCGTAAATGAATCGACCTCAAGGGTGTCTGCTTGGGGCACAGTGCCGGGGGCTAAGTCGTCAGGCTCAGGTGTTCCGGGTGTGGGCAATTTGGGGGCAGGGGATGGCGGATTAGCCGTGCCGTCCTCAGTAGGGTCGACGGTTGGTGTGCAGGACATCAGACCTGCCACCAGCAGAATAGTCAGCGGCAGCGATCGCATGCCCATGGCTACCCCTAGAATCGCTGGCCAATGAAAATCGATCGCACGTCGCCGTTGCGGCGAATCACGGCTTCTTCGTTGGATACCGACACCAGGCTCCAGCCGCTGCTGCCTAAGCGCTCGCCAATATAAACCCGCTGGGAGACGCCGTTGATCTCAAACAGAGCCGCCGAGCGATCGCCCAGTTCCAAAATTCCCACTAGGGTATGGATGGGGCTGGCCGCTGCCTGGGGCGGTGCGGTAGGAGCCACAGGCGCAGGCGCAGGGGAGCCCGGCTGGGGCACTAGGGCTGGTGCTCCAGCGGCAGGCGGCTGCGGCTGCGTCGTTTGGTAGGGCACGTAGACCCGCTCGATCACGTTGACCGGGCCTGTCCCCAGGCTGCCTACGGTGCCCCCAGCCCCCAGGGGTGGCAGCATGGGCGGAGCGGGCACAGCGATCCCGGTCGGCACCTGGCTCGCGGTGGCCGTATTCCCTAGCTCACCCCGCTCAACCTTGGCCGAGATGACATCCAGCGATCGCTGTAAATAGGCCAAAAACTCTTCGTCAGATTGCTGAGCGACCGTATCGGTTGCCGAGCGCCCCAGAGACAACCGGTTGCCCTGCTGACCAAACCACAGCAGCCCACCAACGCCCAGCAGCGACAGGGCTGTAATCGACAGCAGCAAACGGTCGAATAGCTTGCCAAAGCGAGTTTTATCCGGAGCCGGAGGAACGGCTGGGTTAGGCTCATCAGCCTGGAAAAAGTCGATGTCGCTATGCAAGGGAGCCAGCGCTGTGTCGTCTGCCATGTCCGTAGACGAGTCGTTCAGTGCGGCGGAACTATCGACAATGGGCGCCAGCGCCGTAGAGGCGGGGTCGGGCGCCGCCTCCACCGCCGCTAGAGCATCTTCGTCGCCATCTAAGATTTTGTCGACATCGTCAAACAGCTCGGTCATTAAGCTGTCGGCATAGGTGGTCACCAGAGCGTCTGAATCGACCGGGGTAGACTCCTCGGGCGACAATGTAGCGGTGCTATAGGCTTTTTCCTGGCTCATGGGTGTTTATCCTGGCGTTGGCAACGGGAGACTGTAAAGGCGGCGTTAACGATTGTGCGAGCAGATAGAACAAACCCGGCTAAGGTCTCAAACCGGCTTCTAGCAGACACTCCCCCGATAGTCTGATGAAGTTTACCCCAAGTTTCCAAATCTTTCATCTGTTGAGCACAAAACCCAACAATTTCTTGTCTTGTATTTATCTTGCCTTTGGCGCTGGAGTTTAGGGTGTGTCATCAATTCTGGCTGCAATGCTGATGAGATCAGCATTGCCACGCCGACCTAAAAATCAGGCTAGGGGCTGTAACCGTTGACTCTTGGGCTATTAGCAGTGCATTGATGACAGCCCTAGCCCCCTGTGCCCTCGATAGACAGCGGCTCTGGCTACCGCCAATTGGCCTGGGCAAACGATTTTTGCCCAGGGGCGATCCGCCTGTGTGAACTTAGGAGTTTACGATTCGAATTTGGACAGGCGGCTGACTTAGAGCGCCCCTAGGGCGGCTAGCCGTTGGACAGTCGGTCGGCGAAGCCTTGGATTGGTCGATGCTCGGGGTGCAACCGCAGACATGCTTCGGAACTGGGGCGATGGGGAGACTGCCTACCCAAGGCTTAACTTAGGCTTCAATTAATTCCTGCGATCGCAAAATATTAATATTTGTTAAAATACTTGAAGTCGTCATGGTTAGGAATTTTTTGAGCTGGAATGACCTTCTTCAATCATCGAGAACCGATTCTGCGCCGCAAACAAACCCACCTCGATATTCAAGATTTAAAAGGTCTTATTTTCTGGCAATGGACGATAAATAAAACGCCGATATTTTCGCTGCTTTACACTCGCATTGACCAGGTCTTTTTACTGTGGGGCTGGATTGTCGGCATCATTTTTCTGACGCCGCATGTCTTCCCCACCTTTGCCTGGACCCATCAGGCTCTGCTGGGGTCTGGGCTGTCAGTACTAGGTATTGTTGGTATGGTGGTCTTTGCCTGGTTTTGGGTCAAAGTTGAGCGGTTGAGCTGGCTGATCTATCTGTGGACCGGGCTGGTGCTTGTTGGGCTAGGGCTGACCAACTATGGCATTTTTGCCGGGGTAGGCGGCATTCTCGTCAGCGTTTGCTCGCTGTGGCTGGGGCTGTGTGGGCTGGGCTACGGGCTGATGGGGCTAGGGCTGCGATCGCGTACCTTCTTGATTGTTGGTGGTCTGCATTTGGTCAGCATCCCGCTGCTGTCGGTCGCACCGTCCTACCAGTTTTTGCTCACGGCGGCGGTGATGGCAGGCAGCTTATTTTTGCTCGCCGAAGTCCAGTGGGATATGCGTCCTCCCCTCGCGGCACCCGTGTTATCGGCAGAGCAGATTGCCTTTAATCAGAGTCAGCATCGACGCCGAACTGAAGACCTTTCGGGTGCATCCCAAATTTGCAAATTCGTAGATTTGATGGACAATTGGCCCGTCATGCCCGTGCAAACGGTCATCTATCGAGAGCCGTTGCTACCAGGTGGATTCCCGCCTCCGCGGGAATGACAGGCTCAATTCTTTTCTCAAATCAATAACGCAGCACATTTACAAAACTGGGATGTACCCGGCCTTTCAGTCTACTAAACATTACTTTACAGTGGTGAGATAAGCAGTCTCTTGTAATTGGAAAATACTGTAGAGATATGCAGAACTGCATACAAAAGCCCAATGCTATGTGGCAAAAGATTACTCTGTAGGCATACCTGAGGAGTACAAGGTGGCCCACGAAATAAGTATCGCAGGGGTTCTGCTGCTTGCCCTGCCGGTCATGTCTTGAAGGAGAACGGTGTCAAGGACGTGAATACTTCTTTCCCGCAGCCCTGTACTTAGATCGCTGAGGTTCTATTT
>JBARVK010000028.1:0-17449 GCA_049646225.1 Nodosilinea sp. | reverse complement strand
CACTCAGGAGGTGCAGCGCCTGTGGGCTTTGGTCAAGGACGATATTACCTTCGACCGGGTGCTGGGGGTGGCCTGGGGAGCCCTGACTCACTATTCCTTAGAGCGGGCGGAGCAGCTCGTGCCAGCGGTGGGTGACCTCCGTCAGGTGCTACAACCCTAGGCCTGGGTTGTCCTAGCCATTGGGCGATCGGTTTTCCCTAGTTAACCTGCCGATCGAGGGGCAGCTCTCCCCTATAATCAGGAGAAGTAAATTATTGTTTCGTTTCTCTTAGGCCTGTGTACCCACAACCGCCCTACGTTTTGTTTCTAGCTGGTTTTTTGGCTGCGGTGACTTCGGGCTTTGCCTTTAGCACCGCTCTACAGCAATCGGTTAACGAGTGGAACAGCAAGCGCTCTACCCGCATTTTGGCTACCATGCGGGGGCCACAGCTACAAATTCCCTTTTTTGGCATCTGTGCCGGTGTGTGTGTGTTCTTGGCCTCTGGCATTCAGCTATTTGGCTTTTCGGCTCGGGCTGCCTATGCTATGGGTGTGCCCCTGACGCTGCTCAGCGGTTGGCTGATCTGGTCCCAGCTCGGCAAGATTTTGCTGCTGATTGAAGAAGGGGGATCTAAAGCCCTCGATTTAGATGCTTTCTAGTGCTGAGTCTGTCTTAGCTAACTCAGTTGGGTTGGATTGATAACATGCTCTAGGCCAAACCGGCCAGAGGCAGTGTTACCGTTACCTCGGTGCCAGTGGGGTTGGAAATAATGGCCAGCTGTCCCTGGTGGGCCTCTACAATCCGCTTGGTAATAGCCAAGCCTAGGCCACTGCCGGCGGGTCTAGTGGTGAAGAAAGGCTGGGTTAGCTTGGGCAGCAAATCCGGTGGGATTGGCTCGCCGTCGTTGTAAATACTAATTGTGACCTGTCCAGCTGCAGGAGGTTGCACCATCCAGGTAATGGCTCCTGTGGCCGGGCAGGCCTCACGGGCGTTGGTCAGCAGGTTAATAAAGACTTGCTTGAGCTTATCGCGATCGCCCCTAACGTTGACGGCGTAGGACAAGGTCTTGACGGTCAAGGGCGGTGGCTGATTTGCCATATCTTGATTGAGTGTGTCAGCTAAATGTCTGACTAAATCGTTGATCTCAAGGGACTCTGGTACCAGAGCCTGATCGCGAGAGTACATCAGAATGCTGCTGAGCAGCTTTTGCAGCCGCTCAGATTCTTCTAGCGCCAGGTCCAGGCGAGTGCGAAAGCGGTCGGGCAGATCGAGTGATCGAAACGTATTCAGTCCCAGCAGCACCGTCGCCAACGGGCTGCGCACTTCGTGGACAATCATGGCGGCTAGCTCGCCAATTTCGGCTAGACGGGCCTGGGCGGCTTCGGATGCTTTGCGATCGCGAATGTCGCGGGCCAACGCTAGGCCGTAGCGATCGCCTCCCAAGTCCAATAGCCCCAGGCGCACTTCGACGGGAAAGCCGGTACCATCTTTGCGCTGGTGCCAACCCTCAAGGGTTTGGGGTATCCCCGGCCTGAGCTGCTGCCACATAGCTCTAAAGTCGGCCTGACTGTAGGTCGTTTGAATGTCAGTTACAGTTAGGTGCAGCAGTTCATCGCGGCTGTAGCCCAAGCTGTCGCAGGCATTTTGATTAACATCGCAAATCCGACCCGCGGCATCGACGACAAAAAAGGCGTCCACCGCCTGCTCAACCAGGGTGCTAAACCGCGTTTCACTTTGCTTGCGGGTAGCCACGGCGGTGTTGATTTGTCTGAACATCTGCTCAAAGGCCGCGATTACATCTCCCAGCTCATCGGCGCGAGCGTAGGGCAGCGACGCGAAGGTCAGGGTTTGGGTATCGCAGTCGTGGCCGATGGCCTGACCAGCGGTGATTAAATCTTGGCGCAGCAGCATAATTGGTTTAATCAGCAGTTGCCGCAGCACGACCAGAGTAGCCCCAGTCACAAACACCGAGATGATCACCACCAGCCCGACGATCCGACCAATAAAGGCAAAGAACTCCCGCTGCACGTCGCTGGCGTCGTGGCGCACAATCAGCACGTAGCGATCGCGCCAGGGTGGCATGTCCCACGGGGCATCGTAGCGCTGCTGGCGACGATAGTAGCGATCGGGCACCCTGCCTTGTTCGCTCTCTGCTAAGGTCAGCTGAGGTGGTTCGCCAAAGCTGCCCACCTGGAGACCATCTCGGTCGTAAATAGCTCCACCCAAAATGACCTGGTTGGTTTGCAGCCCCTGCAGGTCGTCAATTAGACCCTCGTCTTGGCGATCGGCCAGGGTAGTGGCATCGAGCCGCCCTAGGGCCTGGGCTGTAGATAGCGATCGCAGGTAATGTAACAGCTCCCGCTCGCGCCGCATCACCGAGGGCACCAGGATCAGGGCCTCGATCACGACAATGCTTAGAAATACCCAGTAGGCAATCCGTCTAGACAGCCTAGCTGTTAAAAATTCACCCATTGAACTGCCGCTGTGAACCTAGCCAAACCATCCTAAATATGGCTTTACTAGAGATCTTTTTCGATTTTTTGAGCACAATACTAGCATTCGTGACGGTGCAGCCCTGCAGCCACCAACCGTCGCCGTCGATGATTGCTTCCTAAGAGACAGATACCCATGGGGCCTTCTGACCATCTACCTGATTCCTCTGCCGCCCAGCCCGACATCCCGTCGGCTGAGGCTATTTTGCGGGTTCTGGGCCACGACCTAGAGGCACTGCGTCATCAAGTCACCGGCCATTTATCCGACGACATTGCCCATCTCCAGGCTAAGAAGCAGCAGTTGATGACTGATATTGAAGCCCTAGAGAGCGACTACGAAGTCCTCCAGGGCCAGCATCGACAGCTTCAAACCACTTACTCCGAAGGCCTGTCTAGCCAGCAGATCGCCCAGCAGCAGGCCTGGGCTAAGCGCCTGGCCGTGGCCCTTGCCACTCACCTCCAGGGGCGGCTAGAAGCGGCTCTTGTCAATGCTTATCCCAGTGCTCTGCGGACGGCCCCGCCCCATCTAGACGCAATGCCCTCTGAAGCCTCGACTATCCAGGGATTGGCCGCGATCGATACCACCCTGCAAAATACCCTGACGTCGCTACAGCAAGATTTGACCAGTTACCACAGCAGCCTTTCCCAGCAGATTAATCGCATGCAGAGCGTAGAGCAGCAGGGAGAAGCCATTCTAGAGGCTCTGGTGGCGCGGCTCAGCCAGCAGTTACAGAGCCAGATGGTTCCACCCCCTGACAGCCGCAACGGCTATGGGATTCCCCTGGCTGATGGTGGCACTCTGTCGGGGCCAACACTGCCGCCCCAGCCCTACCCTAGCCGGCAGCCCGGTATAGATCCAGAAGCTGTGAGAGCTTACCCCAATCCATCGCGACCACCCACTGCTAGTGCTCAGGTAACCCAGGCTCGATCCTTAGACCCCAGGCCGCCAGGCCGCCTCATCCCTGAAACGGGCAGTTCTCCTACTCAAAGCCAGCTCCAGATGGGGCTCATACTGGTGGTGCTGTCCACTCTGGCGCTATCTTTTCACAACGTAATTGTGGGCGTGATCGGCTATGGGGGCCAAATCTTAGGCCAAATTCCTATTGAAGCCGTGCTGCCGCTGACGATTCCAAACTCGCTGCTGCTGCTGTGGCTGCGCATGGTGGTGGTTGTACCCCTGCTGGCCCTGGTCGCTCCACGGCTTTATCCACGGGTGGGGAGCGACCTGCGACAGCTGTTTCAGAGTGCCGATAGACGACCCCTGGTGCAGGTGGTGGCCAGCGGTGGCTTTTTGTTTCTATCGCAGGTGTTGATTTACAAGGCCATTGCCGATGTAGGGCCTGGGGTGGCGGTCACGCTGCTGTTTATGTACCCGTTGATCACGGTGCCCCTGGCCTGGTTTTTGTTTGGCGATCGCCCCACTCCCCTGCGGCTAGTCGTGATGTTTGCCATCAGTATGGGCATTGTGTTTACGGCTCTACCCCGAATCTATAACGACATTACCGGCAGCGGCGTATCGCTCTGGGGCGTTGGAGCCGCGCTGCTGGCGAGTGTTGCCTTTGCGCTCTTTCTAATTGCGATGCAGCTGAGCTTTAAGCGATTGCACCCAGTATCGGTCAGTCTGCTACAGTTTTCGACCATTTTTATTCTCACTAGCCTGATTTTGATAGCGGGCTCGTTTGTTGGGCTTGACCCTGGCGAACCTCGCCAGCCCCTAGGACTTTACCTGGGGACCGGGCTACTCGGGCTGCTGACCCTGCTGGGGTACCTGTTCAATAACTATGGGGTAAAGCTGTTGGGGGCCTCTCAGGCGTCTATTGTGGCGGCTAGCGGGCCTGTCGTAACTGCGCTGTTAGCCTTTATCATCACGCCGGGGGAGAAGTCGACCCTGCTGTTTATTCAGTGGATGGGAGTAATTTTGGTCACCCTAGGGGTGATTTCACTCAGCCTAGAGCGGTTGGCTCACCAGCGCCGTCAGGCCCGGCGCAGCGCAGTTCCGGCTAACACGGGGCAGTGGCACTAGTCCATTAAAAACGGAGAGAGAGGGATTCGAACCCTCGTTAGAGTCACCCCTAAACAGCATTTCCAGTGCTGCGCCTTCAACCGCTCGGCCATCTCTCCAGGGTGCGGTTCATCACCGCTGAGACGCTATCGTAGCAAACAATGGGGCCTGATAACAGGGGTAAGGTTGAATTCTGGGCTGGATGGGGTGCATTTGCCCAGGGGCAATTTTTCGTGCGAGCATAGAATCAGCCGATTGAGGGGCGATCGCCCTGTATTTGCCCCAACCAGTTCGCTATTATGTCACCCAGGTTCGACTCTAACGCCATGGCTTGCACCCACACCGTCACCGTCCATCATCGCCAGACCGGGCGCATCTACACCGTAGAGGTGCCCGAAGACCGGTACATTTTGCAGTCGGCTGAAAGTCAGGGTGTAGAGTTACCCTTCGCCTGCCGCAACGGTGCTTGCACCACCTGCGCTGTACGCCTGCTAGAGGGCGACGTTGACCAACCCGAGGCCATGGGGCTCTCCCCCGATCTGCGCCGCCAGGGCTATGCCCTGCTCTGCGTTAGCTATCCCCGCAGTGACATTCAGGCCGAGACCCAGGACGAAGATGAGGTGTACGAGCTTCAGTTTGGCCGCTACTTCGGCAAGGGCAAGGTGCGGGTGGGTTTACCGCTGGATGAGGATTAATCGCTCCTCGTTGACCCAGCTCTATCCAACTCCCGCTGTGTTGGTGATTCTGCAATTATCTTTCTTCGTTTCCTATGCCCCTTCCCTCCGAGTCTGACCTACAGCGCTGGCTTGACAGCGCCACCGAAGCAGCCCTGGCCGCTGGGGCCGTACTCCAGCACCACTGGGGCAACCTGAGTCATATTGATGAAAAAGGGCGATCGGGCGATTTGGTCACCGAGGCAGACCGAGGGGCCGAGGCGGCGGTCATGACCGTGCTGGATCGGCACTTACCCGCCGATCACGGCATTTTGGCCGAGGAATCGGGGGCCATTCGGGGGCGTGAGGCTAGCCTGCTGTGGGCCATTGACCCGCTCGATGGCACCACCAACTACACCCACCAGTATCCCTTCTGCGCGGTTTCCATTGGTCTACTCGCCGAGGGTGAGCCTGTGCTGGGCGTTGTCTACGACCCAATTCATCGCGACTTATTTCGCGCGGCGGCGGGGTTAGGGGCAACCCTCAATCGCCGCCCTATTCATGTCTCCACCACGGATCGCCTCGCCCAGAGTTTGTTGGTAACCGGGTTTGCCTACGATCGCCGCGAAACGCCCGACAATAACTACGCTGAATTTTGCCACTTCACTCACCTAACCCAGGGCGTGCGGCGAGGCGGGGCCGCCGCCATTGACCTCGCCTATGTTGCCTGTGGGCGGCTGGATGGCTACTGGGAGCGCGGGTTAGCTCCGTGGGATATTGCGGCAGGTATTGTTTTGGTTCGAGAAGCGGGGGGCAAGGTCACGGCCTACGACGGTAGCGCGATGGATGTGATGACCGGACGGCTGCTGGCCACCAATGGCCACCTGCATCAGGCGATGAGTCATACCCTAGGGCAGATCAAGCCCCTGGCACTGCCGTCCTTGGCCTAGTACCGCACAACTGAAATAAGTTAGCCATTTCACCGACTTTTAGAGATTTGAACCGTCCCAGTCAACCGAACAGCACCGCTGAGGACTAGGGCCTACAAATCTAACCTGTGGTTTAGCCAGACTGCTAACCATTAAAAACCGCTGTAGCTGGTTAAACTTAGGTTGGCTGGGTAGAGTGAAGAGAATTTCACCCGCGAGCATCTATAGTCCTAAGCCGTCCCTCCGCTAGATGACCATGAAACCAGAACAAGGGCTGTTTCAAGCTGACTTTGACGACCATCACGCCGTTTTGGGGGTGCCTATTGGCACCGATGCTAAAGCCGTGCGCAAGCGCTACTTGACTATTGCTCGCAAGCTACACCCCGATAGTTTGTCAGGGTCGTCTGTTGCTGAAGCCCAGCGGGCCAGTGAGATTCTCTCTAAGTTAGTCAATCCCGCTTACGAAGCTCTCAGCCAGGAGAAATCAAGTACCGAACACGGACTCATTCTCAAACTCAAAGGCCAGACCCTGCGCCGGACGGGAACGGCCCCGAGCGTAACCTCGACGGTCGCCCAGGAGTTGCTCAAAGCACCTCACATCGATGCGGCCTATCGCCAAGCCGTCAATGGTCTGGCGGCTCAGCAGTTTGACCAGCTAGAGGAGATCTCAGCGGTCATTGGCGCTCTCAGCGAGCTAAATCTGATTTATCTATACCGCAGCACGTCCAGCGATCGCACCTCAACCAGCAGCGCTGCCGTTGCCTCGGCTCGCACTACGGCGACCCGGTCTCCGTCTGAGACCGCTAATGTCGCTTCACCCTCCTCTCCCCGGCAAAACCAGGCGTCTATTTTGGGCAGCTATGTCAATCGGGCTCAGGAGTATGAGACAAACAAGGACTATAGCCGAGCCATTCTAGAACTGCGGGAGGCCCTTAAGACTTACCCTAACGACGTCACCTGCCACAGTTATCTATCGCTCCTGTACCTTAAGGCAGGGCAGGGCACTATGGCCCGCATCCACGCCAAGCGGGCCTTAGAGATTAACCCCACTGATGAACGGGCAACGGCTGTCCAGGCTCGGGTCGATAAATCCTCGGGGGCGGTATCAGGTGGTGCTAAGAATGCTAATGCCAAAGCCTCTAGCAAATCGGCTGGGAGGGGCTCATCCGACAAGGGGGGCGGGTTTTTGGGTCTATTTGGAGGCAAGAAAAAGTGATTACCTATCAACCCCCCGTCGGGGCCCGCGATCTGCTGCCGCTGGATGTAGCCCAAAAATACTGGATTGAAAATCGCCTAGAGCAGGTGTTTCAACGCTGGGGCTATCACCGCATCATTACGTCTACGGTGGAGCGAATGGATACCCTAATGGCCGGTGGAGCCATTGATCAAGAAGCCGTTATCGAGCTTCAACCCGTCGCCGGCAAGCGCTTGGGCCTGCGGCCTGAGCTGACCGCATCGATCGCCCGCACCGCTGTCACCCGCTTAGCTAGGGTGACCTATCCCCAGCGGTTGTACTACAACGCCAACGTCTTTCGCCAGGCGACCCAGGCCAGCCACGGCGGCCAGCAAGAGTTTTACCAGGCTGGTGTAGAGCTGTTGGGCGCTGGGGCTACGGTGGCCGATGCCGAGGTCGTGCTGCTGCTGCTCGACTGCCTCCACCATCTCCACCTTGACTCGTGGTGCTTGATTTTGGGGGATGCCCAGCTGACCCAGGCGCTGCTGGCCCCCTTTAGCCCTGATCAGCGGCAGGCCGTGCGCCAGGCCCTAGCGGCCCTCGATCGGGTTGCCCTAGAGGCGATCGATCTAAGTCCAGATCTGCACCAGCACGCCCTTCATTTGCTTGACCTGCGGGGCCATCCCGAAGACGTTCTCCAGGCGCTGGGGCAACTCTCCCTGGATCGAGATACCCAAGCAGCGGTGGAGCGGCTGAAGTCGCTGGTGGCCCTGGTGCGCGAGGTTACTGAGGGCCAGAGCCAGCCCCTGACCTCAGGGGGCGATCGTTTGGCCCCAGCCCTAACCTTAGACCTGAGCCTGATACAGCCCTTCGACTACTACACGGGTCTGGTGTTTGAAGTGGTTACAGATCCTCAGCAAGGCTGCCAGGTGCTAGGTCAGGGGGGCCGTTACGACAACCTGCTAGGAGTCTTTCAAGGCCAAGGTCAGGGGTTTCCAGGTATTGGGTTTGTGCTCAATATCGAAGCCCTGCATCAAACGCTTCTAACCACCGGCCATCTGCCGCAAGATACGCCCCCCAGTGACTGGTTAGTCGTGCCCACGGTGCCCCAAGCGGCGGCGGCAGCGTTTACCTATGCCCAGACCCTGCGGGCCTCTGCTAGCCTGGTGCGCGCCGAAGTGCACTTGGCTGTTGACGAAACACCCGCAGCTACTCGCGACCTGGCCCGCCAGCGCCGCATCAGTCGGATTGCTTGGATTGGCCTTGACGGGTTGCCAGACATCGAAGCCCTGAACTAACGTAAGAGTTGCTGTAACCCTGCTCCAAAGCTAGAGGGGAACAGGGTTCTAGAGTCGGCGGTTTGATTGTGCCTCTAAGGAACTTCTGGTTCCTGTTCATTGTTTTGTGCCTGTAAGGAGAGATTGTGGCCCACACCATTGTGACTAACGTCTGTGAAGGGGTAGCCGACTGTGTCGATGCCTGCCCAGTCGCCTGTATCCATGAGGGGCCTGGCAAAAATACCAAGGGCACCGACTGGTACTGGATAGACTTTTCTACCTGCATCGACTGCGGCATTTGCCTTCAGGTATGCCCAGTAGAGGGGGCGATTTTGCCGGAAGAGCAGCCCGATTTGCAAAATACACCGGCTTAGGTCTCTAACCAAGTCCCAGCTTCTCCTCCAGTGATCGAGCCTTGAGGGCTTGCCCTACTGGGGGAGTAATCGATTTGATTTGGTCCTACCCCTGGCCGCAGCGGCCATAGCTGAATCACGTTAACCTGGTCTAGCCTAGAAGTCGGACCAACCTGTCCATGGGCTCGTGCTCTAGTTTTTTATTATGGCCAAAGTTAGCCTGCGTAGCCGCCTATTCCTCTCTCACCTAGCGGTGATGGGCATTGGCATTTTGACCCTGGCTGTTATTGGCCGCCTCTACACGCCCCGGCTGTTTATCATTTCGCTGGAGCGTTACCAAAATGGAGTGCTGAGCGTGCAGCGTCGGACTCAGCTGGTGGAGGGGTTTGAGGCCGCCTGGAGCCGCGGTATGCTGTGGGCTATTTTAGTCGGTGGCGGCACGGCTGGGGGATTGAGCTACTGGGTGTCACGACGAATTATTCGGCCCCTCGACCAAATGACTGAGGTCACGCGATCGTTTGCCTCGGGACATTTAAGCGCCCGCGTGCCGCCTTCGGAAATCTTAGAAATTCAGCGGTTGGCTAGCAGCTTTAACCGTATGGCCGCCGACCTAGAGGGGGTTGAAGAACACCGCCGCGAGCTGATTGGTGACCTTACTCACGAGCTGCGTACGCCACTGACCATCATTCACGGCTACCTGGAAGGTCTGGCCGATGGCACCGTTGCCCCTGAGCCTGAGCTTTACCAGCGGCTGGCGGGGGAAACTACGCGCCTGCAGCGCCTAGTCAATGACCTCCAGGAGCTTTCTAAGCTAGAGGCGGGCTATCTGCCTATTCAGGCCCAAACCGTGGCTCTGTGCCCGTTGCTGACGGCGGTGGTGCATCCCTTTAGCGATCAGTTTGTCAGCTCTGAACGGGTGGTGATTACGCTCCAGTGCCCGCCTGATCTACCGTCGGTCAACGCTGACCCCAGCCGGATTGAGCAAATTGTGATCAATTTGCTGGGTAATGCGCTTCGGTATACCGAAAAGGGATCGGTAACGGTCAACGCCTGGGCCCAGCCGGGGCGGGTTTACGTCAGCGTGGCCGACACCGGTATTGGCATTGCGGAGGAAGATGTGCCCTACGTGTTTGAGCGGTTTTGGCGAGCCGATCGCTCTCGCAACCGCAGCTCTGGGGGGACTGGCTTAGGTCTTACCATCTGTCGCCGTTTAGTAGAGGTACAGGGGGGCAAGATTGAGGTGAAGAGCCAGTTGGGCCACGGGAGTGAGTTTACGTTTTGGCTGCCCCAGGCGAAGGGGAGTTGATGGGTGGATGGGTGGATGGGTGGGGAGTAGGGGAGTAGGGGAGTTTTGTTCAGGCTAGGTTTTGGGGCTCATACCAAATCCTGTCTGTATGCCCCCCGGTTTGTAGGGGCATTGCACTGCAATGCTCCCTACGAGGTATCGGTTTCTAATCGGGGTTGTGTTGTGACTCGGATTTACTCTGAAAATAGGCTGACTCTGGGGGGATTGAGGAGCTGTTGACGCAGGGCGTGGGACTGCTTGCGATCGCACCTTACCTCCAGCAGTCGTACTCCTCGCTCGGGCAGGTATTTGAGGCTGGCCTCTAGCTGGCCCCAGGTTTTGACTTGCTCGTAGTTAACTCCGTAGGCGGCACAAAGGTGGTTAAAATCAACGGCTTGCGGGGTAGCGAAGAAACCCTCAAACCAGGTTTCCTCAGGGGTGGCTACGGTGGCAATGGGCAGCCGTTCAAAGATACCGCCGCCCCGGTTGTTGATAACCACTACAGTCAGATGACCCCGCAGGCGGGGTAGGCTGAGCCAGCCGTTGGTGTCGTGCAGCAGCGCTAGGTCGCCAGTCAACAGCACCGCAGGCGGGCCACCGTGGGCAACCCCCAGGGCGGTCGACAGGGTGCCATCGATGCCGTTGGCCCCTCGGTTGCAGTAGGGACGCAGGCCGCGATCGCCGGGCGGCCAAAACCACTCCACATCACGGATTGGCATGCTGTTGGCGATCATCACGGGCGTACCCGGCGGCAGGCAGCGGGCCAGCAGCCAGGGCACTGTGCCCTCAAAGCTGGCTTCCAAGCGGGTCAGGGCGCTATCTAAATAGTGACGCAGCTGATGCTCCAAAGTTAGCCACTGCTCCAGGTAGGGCGATCGCTGGCAGGCATCTTGCTCGGCGGGAATCGCCCCCACCAGCTTTTCTAGGGCTATAGGAACAGATGTAGTAGGTCCATGTAAGGGATCGAGGTTCTCACCGAGGGGGTCGAGTATCCAGCGGCGGGGTTGAGTTAGCTGTAGCCACTCGCGCAGCCGTTTGCTGGTCGGCAACGGGCCAATCTGAATGACCTGATCGGGCACCAGAGCCCTAGCCAGCCCAGCCGTTTCCCCACCAGACCCCAGGGCCAGGTCGTAGGTGGTGATCAAGTAGGGGTTGAGGGCTGCTGCATTGCGCAACGGCGATAGCCCTTCGGCCAGCACTGGCCAGCCGAGAGCAGCGGACAAGGTGGCGATCGCCGTGCAGTAGGCCAGCGGCTCCAGGGGTTGGGCAGGGCCAGCCACGATGAGGCCGCGATCGCACCCCTGCCAGGTTTCCAGCAGCGGCACTGCGGCGGTCTCAACCGCAGGGTGTAGCGGCCTCATCGCAGCCGCAGCCTCGGGGGCCTCTACGGCCGCCAGCCAGCGGTCGTCCAAGACGTCCTTCAAATGTACTGCTGAACCATCGGTAACCGGAGCCAGCGGGTCTCGAAAGGGACAGTTGAGGTGCACCGGCCCCGCCATCGGATAGAGCGATCGCCGCCAGGCTTGCCCCAGGGTTTGGCGCAGGTAGCGCAGCATGGCTTCCGTCGCTACGGGCACCGCCAGTTCCCCATACCAGTTGGGAAATGAGCCAAACAGCTTTTGTTGATCAATGGTTTGCCCCGAAGCACAGTCGCGCAGCTCCGGCGGCCGATCGGCAGTCAGCACCAGTAGGGGAATGCGGCTTTCCTTCGCCTCAATAATGGCCGGATAGTAGTTTGCCCCGGCTGTACCTGAGGTACAGACCAGGGCTACCGGCAGCCCCGATCGCCGAGCTAGGCCCAGGGCAAAAAAAGCCGCCGATCGCTCGTCGAGGACTGGTACCGCCTCGATTGTGGGATGACAGGCCAGTGCCACGGTTAGGGGAGCCGATCGCGAGCCCGGAGAAATTACCGCCGTTTTTAGTCCTAGCCGAGCTAGGGTAGCCGCCAGCACCGAGGCCCACAGGGTATTCGTATTGCGAAAGTCAAAGGTCATGGGTTCAGGGCCAATGGCTACACCAGCGACTCGCCTAGGGCGCGCAGCTTTAGCTTAATCTCAGACCACTCGCGATCGGCGTCTGACCCTGCCACAATACCAGCCCCGGCATACAGCCGCACCCAGGTCTCAGCCACCAGCGCCGAGCGGATACCCACGATAAATTCGCTGTCGCCGTTCGTTCCAACCCAACCTAGGGGAGCGGCATACAGGCCCCGGTCAAAGTCTTCAAAGCGCAAAATCTGGTCGCAGGCTTCTCGAGTGGGCACTCCCGCTACGGCTGGGGTAGGGTGCAGCGCTGCCACAATTTGCAGCGGATGAATGTGACGAGGTACCCGAGCCCGCATTGGCGTATGCAAATGCTGAATATTAGAGAGCCGCCGTACCCGGGGCCAGGGCTGGTACTGAGGCCGTAGCCCTACCCCCCGCAGCTGCCTGGCCAAAAACTCCACCACCAGGCGGTGCTCGCCCCGCTCTTTAGGGTTACTCAAAAGCTCCTGGGCCAGACGATCATCCTGGGGAGGGGCGATTCCCCGGGGTGCCGAACCGGCCAGGGCATCGGTAACTAGCTGCCCCTGAGTCAGGCTTAGCAACCGCTCGGGGCTAGCTCCCATAAAGGTTTGGCCGTTTCCCTGGCCCACCGAAAAGATATGGCAGTCTGGATAACGCAGGCGTAGGCGGCCCAGGGCGGCCAGGGGTTGAATGGGTTCAGTACTGACACGGTCTAGGGCGTGGGCCAGCACAATTTTTTGCACCGGGTGTTGGTTCATGTGGCCCAGGGCCCGATTGACTGCTGACTTAAATCGCTGTCCGGCCTCAGAGGCGGGCTGTACAGGTAATCTAGTTGGGGGGCGAGGGTCTCGCCAGCGAGCAGTACCCAGGCGCTCAACCACCCGCAGCTGGTCGGCTAGACCAGCGAGCAGGCTTCCGACATCGGTCGTCGCTGTGATCAGATGGTTGAGAGTCAGCACCCCCTGATTGCCCTGGCGAACCAGCTGCCACTGGGGCAGCAGCACCATAGCAGCCGGAAACGCGGCCTCAGCACCTCGTGGATCGGCGAAGAATGTAAACGCGCAAAAAAATCGGGCCCAGTCGGCCCCGCTGAGGGAAGTAGCTAGGTTCGCTTCGCTATAGCGGTGGGTTTTGCCCCGCCACTGCTCGACAAACTGGCAGGCTTGGACAAACCGATTGACTCCCGCCGTTTCGTACAATAGCGCTGTACCAAACCCCACCACTGAGACCTGCGCCACAGGATTCTCCAGGTACAGATGGCGATCGCTGCTGGGGGCCATCTGGGCCAACACCAGCAGTGGGTCAACTGGGGGAATATCAAAACTCAAACTCACCAGATGGTGCTGATGGGTCAGCTTCACCTGATGCAGCTGACCATCTAAAAATTGGTAAACCGACTGCAGCGTTTGGCCGCGATCGGAGCAGTGAGAGACAACGGGCATACACTTTGTAACTTTAAAGCGGTTTGCTTAACATCGCAGTCGGCAGCATGGGCCAAATCATGCCAAACCATCCTGGTAACTCAGGCGTACAACGCCCAAACCACCAGCACCGCGACCCTGTTTACCCTGACCCACCAGACCTGAACATGAGGCCTCATAGCAGGCTGAAACGTGCTCCAGCTAAGCCGCTCAGCCCTTCGGCCAGTATCCTTACTCGTAGCATATTCAGTTAGGGCGTAGTCAATTCAGCCCCAGTCGTTCACGCAGCTTAATAGTGTGTGCCCGTATTACGGTAGTGAACGGCGGTTTTGCCCTCGCCATCTAGCACTCGTCCGGCCTGCACAGTAGCGTAGACGAGCCAGTGATCGCCACACTCCATCCGCTGTTCTACAGTGCACTCCAGGTAGGCGATCGCCTCCGTTAAAACCGGCGCGCCGTTCTCCGCCGCTTCGGCGTCTACATCGGCGAAGCGGTCTTCGCCAGGGGCAAAAGGCTTGAGAAAATGCTTCATTGGGCCCAGGTGCCGTCCCTCCGCCAAAATATTCAGCACAAACGAGCTGCCAGGGTAGAGCAGCGACTCGATCGCCCGGTCCTTGGCCACCGCCACCGTAAACCCTGGCGGCGCAAAAGACGCCTGCGATACCCAGGAGGCCAGCATGGCGCTAGCAACTTCGCCCTGACGAGCCGTCACAATGCACAGCGAACCGACAATGCGCCCTACCGCTTGCTCTACCGATGAGGCCGGAGTCCGGGGCTGCTTAGCCCGCTTAGCCTTTTTGAGGGCCTGGGCAAAGTCGGTACCCACCTCCTCGCAGTACTTTAGGGTGACGTCGGTGGGCTTAAATTTAACTCGAATCGGGTCAAAGGCCAGGCTGTAGCCACCATCTTTGAGCTTGCCCTCCAGCAGGTCGATGGCCTCGCCACTCCAGCCAAAGGAGCCAAACACCCCCGCTGGTTGAGCCTTCGAGGCCGTCGATAGCACAATACCCAGGGCCGTCTGCATCGGGGTAGGGGCATGGCCACCCAGGGTAGGCGACCCCATCAAAAAACCGGCGGAGGTTTCGACGGCGGCCTTAATATCGTCCGGATTGGCCTGCTCAGCGTTGATTGACTCGACTGACACCCCTGCCTTGGTAATGCCCCGAGCCAGCGCCTGGGCAATAGTTGCGGTATTGCCGTAGGCCGAGGCGTAGATCAGCGCCACCGAGAGGTCTTGGCTCGTTTGGGCCTGGGCCCAGTCACGGTAACTCTGCACCAGTTCATGGGGCCCATAGCGCACCACTGGCCCATGGCCTGGAGCCAGAGTCTGAAAGGGCAGGGCCGTGAGGCGACCCAGGGCCGTCAGTACCTGACGAGCACTGGCGGCAAACAGACAGTCGAAATAGTAGCGACGGTCTTCCAGTAGATCCTGCCAGCTGAGGTCGAAGACCGCGTCGTCGCAGCGGTGAGCGCCAAAAAACTTGTCAGAGTAAAGCACCCCAGAGTAGGGGTCAAAGGTTGCCAGTCCGCCGGGATATCGCGGGGTAGGGATGAGCTCAAACTGAAGATCATGCCCCTGGCCTAAGTCGAGGCGATCGTCGCCGCTACGAATGACCCGCAGACGAGGCGACACATCGGGCAGCAAATCTTTGAGAGCGATCGCGGCTGGATTTGAGCACACTACTGTTACGTCTGGCAACCGCTTCAGCAAAATCTTTAAAGTTTCGGCCCGGTTGGGATTGATGTGACCCAAAATAATGTAGTTGAGCTGATAGAGGTCAGTGTGACGCTCTAGAGCCCCCAGAAAAATTTCGCTGAATGACTCGCCTGGAGGGTCGATCAGCGCCGTACGGTCGGCCTGGATTAGGTAGCTATTCGCTGTAGTTCCTCGCTCTAAACCATACTCAATCTCAAACCGCAGACGGTTCCAACTGCGACAGCGCATCACCGTGGTGCTGGCGGCCATAGCATAGAGCTGAACATCGCGAGGAGGGGAAGTCATGGGCAACGGGTAACGGCAGGGTTAGAGATCACTACGGGTAATCTGTACTGGCTGTGTCGTCGCAAAGACGCTGAATCCACAGCTTTGAGACTATTGCAATTTTAAAGGATCAGGAGCCCCATCCCGTTTTATGGGAGATGTGCCATTGACCTTCAAAAGCAATTCGAGGCCAGAGGACAAGGGTAAGGTTGGCTTTACAAAGGTATTCAGCTTTTGTGAACCAAGCTGAGAACTACCTTACTTTCTCGGCCCCTACCCTAGTATGGATGAGCCGATTGAGATCGTTGACCCTTTGCTCAACCCAAGTCGGTGGAGGTTTCCTTAGATACATCTTGGGCCGGTGGGTACAGTCCCCCAAAAAACTCCGCAATTATACTGAGGTGTCTGGTTGCTTTTTTAACGTCGAGTCAGTGTTTGGTAGAGCCCCACGTCTGCTCTAGTGACTGGACCGATGAAAAGGTGAGAAATAGGAACGTCAATCTGAGATGGAGCTGATAGTTACCCGAGCGTTTTTACCTGAGCAATTCAGTCAATCAGTTGTCTCTCTGGTTTTTGAAGTTGGATGATCCTATGGAGTCAAAGTCTACCGAACCGATGTTTGCGTCACCCGCTGATGGCGCAGCGACTCACAATGTGGTGGTCAAGGATGTTATCGAGCAGGAGTTAGACAGACACAATTCGATACCCGCTAGGTCTGCTGATTTTCCTATGCCACCTGCGTCGGTGGAATCGGCACAGCAGCCGGTTCCGGCTGCGGAAGTAAAGGAACTCTACCGCCAGTTCCGGAAGGCGGCGCTCGAGTCTACGGCTCGAGAACTGCGCAAGCAGCAGTACGATCACCTGCAAAATCAGGTCGAAATTCTCAGCATTCCCATCGATAATCTTTCTGTTCATGACTTTCTAAGTCAGCTCAAGCGGGGGGTAGTGTTTACGCCCAACGTTGACCACCTGATGAAGCTTCAAAAAGACGTAGATTTTGTCGAGGCCTACAGTAAAGCCGACTATCGCGTTTGCGATAGCCAGGTGCTAATGTTTGCCTCTAAGTTTTTGGGGACGCCGCTGAAGGCCAAAATCTCTGGGTCAGACCTGTTCCCGATGTTTTGTGAGCACCACCGCCACAATCAGGCCATTAAAATCTTTTTGATGGGTGGGGCTGAGGGAATTGCGGCCCAGGCTATGGAGCGCATCAATGCTCGCATTGGGCGACAAATCATAGTACAAGCCCACTCGCCGACCTTTGGGTTTGAAAAAGATCAGGCCGAGTGCGATCGCATCTTAGAGATGATCCGCCAGTCGCCCGCCAACGTGCTGGTGGTGGGGGTCGGAGCCCCCAAGCAGGAAAAGTGGATCGCCAAGTACCGGGATCAGCTCCCCAACATCGATATTTTCCTGGCCGTAGGCGCCGCCATTGACTTTGAGGCGGGCAACAAGCCCCGAGCCCCGGAACTCCTTAGCAAGCTGGGGCTGGAGTGGCTTTACCGCCTTAGCACCGAGCCCAAGCGGCTGTGGAAGCGCTACCTGCTAGACGATTTCCCTTTTCTGTGGCTGGTGGTCAAGGAACGTTTTGCCCGTCTTCAGCGCAAGGTCGTCTCTGACGACACCGCGTCTCGTCGGGTTTAGGAGAGACTGCGGGCAACAGAGTTTGACGACTCCGCTGCGACCCGGGTAGGGCTGCAGAGCAGTTTTTTTAGGCCTAGGGCGGTGGTAAGGGGCAAAATATGGCACCTTAGGAGGGATACCTGCGGTGGTAGCACTATGGTTCCCGTGTCGGTGGGCGGCATTGCTCAATCTGCGCTTTTTACAGACCAGCTGTTGGCCTACTATCGCCAGTTGCCCAAAGCACTGCTGACGGTGGTAGACGTAGAGACCACGGGG